>NZ_JBMMKT010000008.1:0-152255 GCF_057626615.1 Marinomonas sp. HM11-D
TCAGAATTTTCAGCGCAAGCACTTTTTGAATAATTTAATAAAAAAGTCATTCAAACGTCATGTTCACCGAAAGGGTATGTAGTTTTAGACTCATTTTTGATCAAAGGCAAGCAAAGATGGATATTTTTTATCCACCTTTACAATTGATGTCGTATTCGGGGAGATCAAGAAATTTGCTTTTGCTCTTGGCGACGCCTGATTTCGTATACCAATGCCAAAACAATTGTCAGTGCGATCAACACTAACCCCAGCGCATTCACTGCAGGTGTCAGTCCCGTACGAACTTTAGAAGCGATGTAAACCGTTAAAGTAGTGTCGTAACCTTTTACAAACAGCGTGGTGTTGTAATTCTCAAACGATTGTAAGAAGGCAATCGCCGCCGCGGAGTAAATCGCAGGTTTAAGATACGGCAGAAGAATCCGTCTAAAGGTTTGCCATTGATTGGCACCCAAGCTAAGCGCTGCATTTTCCAACGTGCGATCAAATCTTTGTAACCGCGCCAACACCATGAGCATGACATAAGCAGTAATAAAAGTGGTTTGAGCGATTACCGTCAGCAGGATTCCACCATTCACATCTAAGCCGCGCCAGAAAATCAAAGCAGAAATCCCCACAATGACGCCAGGGGTCAACAAGGGGGACATCATCAGCGAATAGGCAAAGGTTTTACCTCGCCCTTGGTAGGTAGACAGAAACAAAGCGCAACAGACACCAATAGGCACAGCAACAATCAATACTCCCATCGCCACAATAAAGCTGTTCCCTAGGGCCTCCCACATAGCGCCATCTTGGGCTAGCGCATCAAACCACTTCAAGGTTACTCCACGCCAAGGGGAAATCGTCGGGAAGCGACTATCATTAAAAGTTGCTAATCCCATCACAATCAAAGGTGTGAATAAGTATAGAAAGAACACGCCAATATAGAGTCGCACGCCATATTTAAAAATCGTCTCAGACTTCATCGTGCAATGTCCCCCAAGCCCACTTTAAATACCTTCATCACCAAACCGATAAAGCCAATACAAATCATCAACAAAAGGAATGCGTAAGCCGCCCCTTGGTTCCAATCGCCTCCTTCAAAGAACCAGTTGTAGATAATTTGCGTAAACCAGCGACTGCCCGGTGAGCCTAGCAATGCCGGAACGGCATAACTTCCGGCCGCAAGCATAAAGGTCATGATGCACCCTGTTGCAATGCCCGGCTTAGCATGTGGCACAATCACGCGATAATGGGTACGTATCCAACCCGCTCCCAAATTGCGCGCTGCTTTGATTTGATTGCTATCGAGACTTTCAATGGCGTTATAGATGGGAAAGATCATAAATAGAATATAGGCATACACCATGCCTATTAGCACACCACCATCGCCGGATAAAAACCGCACAGGTCGGTCAATTAAGCCAAGCCCTAGCAACAGCGCATTCAATGGCCCCTTGTAAGCCAAAATGATGTACCAAGAGAAAGTACGTAGAATCTCATTAATCCAAAACGGAATAATCAGCAACAGCAGACATAGCGCCGATTGCTTCGGTGTAGCCACCTTGGCTAAGTAGAAAGCTAGCGGGTAACTAACCAACAACGTCAGCACTGTCACCAATACACTCGACCAAATCGTTTTAAAGAAGATCGATAAATGGATCGTATTCCCAAACAAGGTTGAATAATTATCTAACGTGTACTGATCTTTCGGGCCACCAATTTCACTCGGCAATAAATTCGGCTTAAACGAGTAATCCACCATCAAGATTTGTGGCAGGATCACCATACCAATTAGCCACACAGCAATAAGCGCCACGATGCCAACCGATAAAGGTCCACCAAAGCGAGCTTTCAGCTGGTTAAACATCGCCCGCCTCCCCCGCCATCACAATGGCATCTTGGGCGCGAAAAGACAGCACTTGGTTACGCCCCGCCACCATATCCTCTTGATACTGATTGGCACGTAATTGAATATTCAACGGCGTTTCGCCCGCTTGACTACTTAGGGTGAGATAAGAGCCTTCAAAGTTCACTTCCAACAAAGTCGTCGCCAACTCAAAATCGGCTCCCGACCCAAGCTGAAGAGATTCTGGACGGACAAATAAGGTTGCTTGTTGACCCACTTCAATGGGACTTAACACTCGCCCTGCCAATTTACCTAATGGACCCGCATCAATAACGGCTTCGCCAGCACGACATTCAATCACTTTACCTGAGATGATATTGTTTTCGCCAACGAAGGACGCCACGAACGGCGTTTGCGGATTTTGGTATAAGGCAATAGGATCGGCGACTTGCTGCAACTTACCCGCTGACATCACCGCCACGCGATCAGACATGGTCAGTGCTTCGCCTTGATCATGAGTGATGTAGATAAAGGTAATGCCGGTTTTGCGCTGAATCTCTTTCAACTCAGTACGCATATGTTGGCGCAGTTTTAGATCCAAAGCGGATAGCGGTTCATCGAGTAACAACACCTGCGGCTCAACCGCTAGCGCGCGAGCGATGGCGATACGTTGTTTTTGACCACCGGAAAGCTCAGAAACCTTTTTATTGCCACTTCCCTCAAGCGCCACCAGCTCAAGCAGTCGGTCCGACGTTTTCTTACGCTCTGCTTTGGAGACACCACGCACCTCCAAGCCAAATTCAATGTTCTCTGCCACACTCATCAAAGGAAACAAGGCGAGATTTTGAAAAATCATCGAGGTTGGGCGTTTATTCGCTGGCACGCCTTTCATGTCATGACCGCCGATGCGCACTGCGCCTGCGCTTGGATCCAAAAAGCCACTGACCATATTTAGAATGGTGGTTTTGCCACAGCCCGATGGCCCTAAGAAACTAAAGAACTCCCCTGATTTGATGTGAAGATCCATTTGCTGCACTGCAGTAAAGTCTCCGAAGCGCATGACGACATTGTCTAAATGAACACTGCTGTCCATAAGCCCTCTCGCATTTTCTCGTTATCATTTTGAAAGACAAAAAGCCCGCTGGCGAACCAGCAGGCTTTTTAAAGACCCAATCGAGTATTACGCTGATAAGTAACGATCTTGATACTCGTTACGCAGCGCCACATACCAAGGCTCTTGGATTGGCCACCACCATAGGTTGGCCAAGTCCTCTTGCGAGTAAGAGTTATTGAAGAAATCTTTGGTGGCTTGCGGCAGCAAGTCCGCAGCGCCTTTCGCCGTCGAGTTATAACCAGTAGCTTTTACGAACATGGCACCCGCTTCAGGTGTGTAGTACCAGTTGATAAACTCGTACACCGCATCAACGTTGTTAGCGTTCTTCGGAATCACAAAGCCTTCCATCCACGCCAAGGCACCTTCTTTTGGTGCGCCGTAAGCAATTGGCTCGCCTTCTTCCGCCAGTTTAAAGGCTGTGCTGTCCCATGTTTGACCGATGACCGCGCCGTTAGTACGGAAGGCACCTTGCGCTTCGTTTTCGGTTGACCAGAACTGTGCAATCATGCCCTTGTGCTGAATCGCTTCTTTTAGGATCACATCAAAGTTGGCACGCATGGCTTTTTCGTTTTTGTACGAGTCCAACAATGGGAACGGTAATTTACCCATCTTTTCTAGCCATAGCCCCAAGCCCACCAGTGCAGAGTGGCCACGCACAGTCACAGCACCGTCATGCTCTGGCTTCCAAAGGTCACCATAGCTCAAATTCTTAGGATCAACGCTTGCTTGTTCCTTGTTATAAGAAATCGCCTCTGTACCCCAGTCCGAAGGAGCGAAGTAACGCTTACCATTGACCACGCCACCAACTTCCGAACCGGACATAGCACTGTCTAAACAGCCATCCCATTTGATTCGAGTGGTATCCAGTGGCTGAACCAAGTCGAAATCCACATAGCCAGGCACACGGTCGACCGTTGGCATGATAATGTCAAAGCCCGTGCCATCGGTGGCACGCAGAGAGTTCATCAACTCATCGTTGGTGCCGTAAGGCGTAAAGGTGGCGTTGATGCCGGTCTTCGCTTTGAAATCCGTAAGCATTTCATCGGTGATATAACCCGCCCAAGCGTAGATTTTAAGCTCTTTGTTGGCCGCAATCGCTTGACTGATTGAGAATGGGGTCGCGGCAACGGCACCCGCGACGGATGCCCCCTTTAGAAACTGACGACGTGAAATTGACATGATGGCTCCTTATATCATTGTGATATTCGCACTTTCTAAAAGAGCGAATGCCGCACACTTTTATTAAATCTGTGTTTAATTATTAAGCGACGAATATGACAATTTAGTGACGAAAAAATGTACAGTCAACATAAACTGAAACATTTGGTCAATTTTTAAGCCTCAGCTATTTCTGAGCGCGAACGACAGTTGGTTACATTTCAACGTCATTTTGATTACAAATCACAACATCTGATCACACAGAAACAAATCTGTCATATTTCCATAATAAAGTAAGCCGCATCTAACACCCACTCTAGCCAATGGAAGTGAGCGGACCTTGAAAATCTCCCATGTTACTCGCGCGACAACCTTTAGTTATTTAGTGATCGCAGCAGCCCTTGCAGCATTGCTACTATGGAGTACCCAGCAATACCGTGCAGCGTTTGAGCAAAGCGATTCCTTCAACCAAGTATGGCAGGCGTCAGCTATTCAGCTTGAGCAACGCATTGAAGGCTACCTTTCTTCTGGTGAAGCATCGCAACTGCAAGATGCGGAAACCTTTATCACTGAACAGATCAAGCCAATGCTTGAGACGCTACCAGTTGCCTTACAAACCTCTTTAAATCAACGTTTAGACGCTGTCCTAGCCAATCTACAATCGGACGTACGTGCGGCGGGCAAGCTATCAGGCAACCCCTATGCGTTGGTGGAGAACAATGCTCGACAAATGCTGTTGTCATTGGATTATCTAAACCAAACGTTAAATTCTGCGACCAATACGGACGCTGAGCTATCGGTCGATTACTTAAAAGCACAAGGCAATATGTACGCGGCGTTGGCAACCTTGCAGCAAGCGTCCAATGATTTTCTAAACAGCCAAACATCAGCTAACCGAGACCTACTGCAAAACGCAAACCAGAATCTCATCGCGCAAGTAGAAGGTTTTATTGCACTGCCCGCTTGGCAAGATGCAAGCAGCTCTGAAAGTGGCGGCGGTGACGACCTTTCAGCCTTAATGGGCTGGGGCGGCAGCGAAGAAAGCAGTACCGCGGCGACCGACACCTTTGAAGAAACCAAAAACGAATTGCACACTTGGGCCAACCGTTACATGAAAGACGTGGACAACAGCCTTTCTGTATTAACACAAGCCGCGACGGCAAAAGCAGGTGTGCGTAAGCTCATCCAGCAATTAAGCCAGGAGCTGAACGAAGGCACTAAGACGATCCATGCAGCCACCGCCGCATCAGAGCGCAACGCCCTGATTGCCTTCGGTATCTTTGTCTTGATCATGGTACTGACGACCATCACCACCCACCTATTTCAAAGCCGTATTGTGGTCAATAGCGCACGTGATCTGTATGACGCGGTCAAAGCTCTTGTTGAGAGTGACAACATTCATCAGTTGTCCGTGAAAAACAACAAGAACGAGCTGACCGATGTAGCGCGTTACCTAAACCGTTATTTGGAACAAATTGCGGTTCAGCGTACGCAACGCGATACCGAGCTTAAGAATATTTCAAGCTCGTTAAATGAAATGCTGAATGCCTTTGGTCAGGTACACGACTTAAGTGTGGCCTCTAAAGAAGCACTTGAGCAAACCGTTGAACAGGCCGCGCATGTGGATACCTTAGCGAATAAAGCCGAAGTACGTGCGAAAGAAGTAGAAAGCTACGCTCATGACACCAGTGAAGCCATGGCGCTAAGTTCTAAGCAAGTATCGACACTTGAGCACGCTAACCAAACCACGGTTGAACGTCTGCAGAACAGTAAAGATGCCTTAGGTAGCCTAGAAAGCTCCGTATCGAACGCCAACTCCATTGTCGGTGGTATTCGTGATATTGCGGAACAAACCAACTTACTGGCTCTTAACGCTGCCATCGAAGCGGCTCGAGCAGGTGAAACTGGTCGTGGCTTTGCAGTGGTAGCAGATGAAGTACGCTCACTATCAGGCCGTACTCAACAGTCATTGGAAGAAATTACTTCTATTTTTGACTCACTGACCCGCTCAACATCAAACTTGCGCAAGAACCTAGAACTGATCGAATCAGCCTCTGCTGAGCAACGTACGCTGACGCTGGAACTGGGCCAATCGGCACAGGAAGTACAAGAAAAGTCACACCAATCAACCGTGTTGTCGCGTAAAGCCTCTGGTTACGCGGAAGACCAAAAGCGTAGCGTCAGTCTATTAACCGAGACGGTAGAAAAAGTCCGCTCACAGGCAGATGAATCAGAGCGTTTCCTCGCGCAAATGACCAAGAACGTGCGCCAGAAGATTGATGACATCACGACAACGCTAGGTATCCGCGCCAACTAATCATTCTTACGCGGATGCAAGGCACTCAATTGAGCAGACACAAAAAAGCCAGTGCGATGGGGGTCACACTGGCTTTTTTCATGTCGGGTACTAGGCGTGTTTAGAACAACACACGCGCCTTAATAGTACCGTCCACTTCTTTAACTTTTTCTAGGGCTAGCTCGCCCATCTCAGCGTCCACTTCCATCACCATGTAACCAATCTTTTCCGTGGTACGAAGAAACTGACCGGAGATGTTAATGTTGTTGTCTGAGAAGATGCCGTTGATCTTAGACAACACACCTGGACGGTTTTCGTGGATATGCAGGATACGGTGCTTATCCGCTTGTGCTGGCAATGCCACTTCAGGGAAGTTCACTGCGGCCGTCGTAGTACCGATATCAGAGTATTGGATCAGTTTCACAGCGACTTCAACACCGATGTTTTCCTGAGCTTCCATGGTCGAACCACCGACATGTGGTGTCAGGATCACATTGTCCAGACCGCGAAGTGGTGATACGAACTCTTCTGCGTTACCTTTAGGCTCCACTGGGAATACGTCGATCGCGGCACCCGCGATGTTGCCCGCTTTGATCGATTCCGCTAGTGCTTCTAGATCCACCACAGTACCGCGCGAAGCGTTTAGGAAGATTGCGCCCTTCTTAATCTGAGCAATCTCTTCGGCACTAATCATCATCTTAGTGCTCGCGGTTTCTGGCACATGCAAGGTAATCACATCACAGGTCGACAGTAGCTCTTCTAGAGATTTCACTTGGCGCGCATTACCTAACGGCAGTTTGGTAATGATGTCATAGAAACACACGTCCATACCCAGTGATTCTGCGAGTACGCTCAACTGAGTACCGATGCTACCGTAACCAACGATACCTAGACGCTTACCACGAGTTTCAAAGGAACCCACCGCAGACTTCATCCAACCACCACGGTGACAGACAGCATTTTTCTCTGGAATGCCACGCAACAGTAGAATCATTTCGCCTAATACTAGCTCAGCCACACTTCGAGTATTCGAGAACGGTGCGTTGAAGACAACGATACCCTTGTTCGATGCCGCCTCAAGATCCACTTGGTTAGTACCGATA
Organism: Marinomonas sp. HM11-D; assembly: GCF_057626615.1. Taxonomy (NCBI): domain Bacteria; kingdom Pseudomonadati; phylum Pseudomonadota; class Gammaproteobacteria; order Oceanospirillales; family Oceanospirillaceae; genus Marinomonas; species Marinomonas sp. HM11-D. The sequence continues at coordinate 7,497 of NZ_JBMMKT010000008.1, forward strand.
CAGAAACAGCCAATCGCGACCAGTTTGTTCGCGTGCTCTAACACTTTTGCTGTCAGCTGTGTACGGGAACGAATACCAATAAAGTGCGCATCCGCAATCTTTTCGATCAGCTCGTCTTCCGCTAAAGCGGTTTTATGAAATTCGATGTTTTCGTAACCAGCGGCATTCAACGCCTCAATAGCAGATTGATGCACGCCTTCTAGTAACAAAATTTTGATTTTTGCTTTTTCTAAAGAAGTGTTGCTCATGATTTTCTTAGTATCTCTATGGTTTGGGGGTTGTACAGATCCATGTTAACACACAACCAAAAACCGCAAAGCGAAACCTACTGGAATGTGCTTCATCTTAAGAGGACGAATTCTCAGTTAACGAACAATTTACATTTTAACTGCGTATTTGCACTGGCAAGCCGATGGCTTCAGCACTAGAATGGAGGTGTTTAAAAGATGATCAATGAGGTGAAACATGGCCATTGAAGGTATTAACAACAGCGTAGTAAGCCAAAGTCAGTTTGACAGCCAGCCTACTGTGCCTGCGGTTGCACCCTCAACCGTGAATGGAAGCACACAGTCCAGCGCAAGTGTTGCGCCGCCTTCTGTTGATGTGTCAGTCACCATTTCTCCGGAAGCTCAACAGCTTGCCCAAGATAATATTGCAACGACAACTGTGGCTCAAAGTAACGCGACAGACACGGCTGCCGATACAACTACGGCATCACAGTTTGGCGCTAGTGCGACATCTAATAACTCAAGCGTCGCAGCGGAAGTGAATGGCAGCTCTGGCAACACCTTGAATGCCACACCATCGAATTCCACTCAAAGTGGTAGCGTCGCATCACAGTACAACATCAGCCCAGATTCAGCACTGGGACAAACCATCAATTTCTCGGCTTAATCCCAGCACTTTTAGATAAACGGATTCTAGAACGACTTAGCGTCGCTCTAGAAAGACACCCGCTTCAACGTGGTGTGTATACGGGAATTGGTCAAACATCGCAAAGCGAGTAACTTTATGAGTGCTCGACAAAGCTTCCAAGTTATTTTTCAGCGTTTCCGGATTGCATGAGATATACAAAATCTGATCAATCTTGCGCACTAGTTCAACCGTGCCATCGTCCAAGCCTGCGCGTGGTGGATCCACTAACACTGCGGAAGGATTAAGTGTATCCATCCCTGCTTGTACCAACGCCTTAGGTAGCTCACCCTCGCCATTTAGCGCGGCTGAGACATCTTCACTGGCCATCTTCACCACCTGTACGTTGCTCATACCATTCATAGCAATGTTTAAGCTGGCGGAGTTTACCGATACTTTGGCAATCTCTGTGCCGATCACGCGATCGAAGCGGCGCGCTAAAGGAATCGAAAAATTACCGTTACCACAGTACATTTCCAACAAATCACCAGAACAACCTTGTGTCACATCCAGCGCCCATTCCAACATCTTTTCACTGATGCCTGCATTTGGCTGAGTAAAGCTGTTTTCTACCTGCTGGTAATGGTACTTACGACCATTCACCGTCAGTGTTTCCATGACGAAATCACGAGTCAGGATTTGTTTGCGCTTGCGGCTACGACCAATAAAGTGACAAGCAGGAAACAGCTCATTCAACTCCACAGCAGCGGCATGCCAAGCATCATCAATTGGCTTGTGGTAAAGCATACTGATCAAGGCTTCACCGGTGGTCGTGGTCAAGAAGTCCACTTGGAATAATTTATGTCGCAACACCGGAATATCTTTGATCGCCGCCAACAATTTCGGCATCAATTCGTTAATCAGCGTCGACGCGGCTAGAAATTGGTCGACACGAATCGGTGTACGAGGGTCTGCAGAATCAAACATTGCATAGTAAAGATCCTCCCTTTCATGCCAAATTCGGAACTCTGCACGCATACGGTAGTGACTTGGAGCACTCTCAAACACTTCCATTTCTGGCAGTTCAAGGCCAGCCATCAAAGCGTTCAAGGTCTCTTTCTTAGACTCTAATTGGGCAGAATATTGTTCAGGTTGAATCTGGTCGGGTCTCATGCAGTTATCCGCTAAAGCTGTTCATAGGTGTTGGGCGCGGCATTATACAAAGAGTCTGACTACTTTGCGAACGATGCGTAGGAGGAAACTGGCTTTATAAAAAGCCAGGGCCCAGTAGTACTTCTAATGATGCGGTTAAAGAGAATTCAGATTTATACTCGTTTTCTCGCTCATAAGTCATCTGCGGTTTGAGCTGACCGATTAACCAGTTGTCATGCAACAAGCGCTGATATTCAACAAAGTACAGAAAGCTCTCGGCATGGGGCACACTGCCCTCTTGCAAGTAACTAAATTGATAGCGCATTTTGCTTTTATCAGACAAGCGCTGGTTCAAGAAGATGTTCTCACGCCAGAAAGTATCGTCTTCGACTTCTAAGTAGGTGACACCAAAGTCAGCTCCGAACTGGTAGTCAGGCGAGAATTGACGTAGCGCCTTCACGCCATAACGAGCGCCATAGCCTAAGGTGTAATAACTAAACAAAGACTCTTCTTGGCTAATGCCCCACTCGCCCAGTGCCATATTCTGGTTAAAGGTAACTCGTACAAATGGATCGACTGGCATTTCAACCAATAAACCCATATCAATATTCGCACCCCACTCTTCTTTGAAGAAGCGCAGCATGGTGGCAAAGCGGGTATTTTGTGCAGACTGGAGAATATTCTGCCCAGGATCGTTGTCATACAAACGGTTATCTTGAGTCAGCTGATCAGCATCGGATTCGATAATCAAATCAAGACGGTTTTCAGTGTTTGGCAGATGTAGACGTGCGTCTAAATTGAAGAAACCGGATACCCCATCATTTCCTTCAATAATGGAACCAAACTTCATGCTCACAACACTTTTAGACACCGAATCATGACGTTGCCCAGAGAAAAAGGTATCCAGGCCATTAGACCATTCACCAACCGTATTAGACATATTCTCATGGGTCGACAACCACCATGCTTTATTGGAGGTTTCGGAGGTGGGCGAGATAGACTCAGCCTGAGCAATAGGCGCCAGCATAGCTAAGCAATACAACCCTGTTCGCAATCTCGACACACCCACCTCCAAATCTTCTTGTTATATTTCTTTTAGCATCGCACGAATCATTAAAGAAGAGTTCTGTGCGGCAACGGTTAGATACTCTTCAAAGCTTGCTGGCGATTCTTTATCAGCCACATCCGACAATGAACGCACCACGACAAATGGCACGGCAAACTTATGGCACACTTGCGCCACAGCGGCCGCTTCCATCTCCACCGCCTTGAGCGTTGGGAACGAAGCGCGTACCGCTGCCACTCGTTCAGCCTGGCACATAAACACATCACCGGTGCCGATTAAGCCGACTTTAGCCTTTACTTGACCGACATTCGCCACGGCTTTTTCTGCCAGTGCAATCAGTGACGCATCCGCTTGGAACGTTTCTGGCATGCTGGGCAACTGACCAATAGCATAGCCGAATGCCGTAACATCAACATCATGATGCACTACGGCATCAGAAATGATCACATCACCTACTTCTAATTCAGGATCAAAGCCACCTGCAGAACCAATATTAATCACTGCAGCAGGCTTAAAATTGGCCAGCAGCAGAGTCGTTGATACCGCTGCGTTGACTTTACCAATGCCTGATTTTAGCAACACCACGTCTTTGCCATCCAATTGACCTTGGAAGAACTCACAGCCAGCTACTTCCGTTGCCTGAACGTCCGTCATCCATTCTTTGATCACCGCGACTTCTTCGTCCATGGCTCCGATCAATCCAATCACACTCATAGTAGCTAACCTTTTCGTTTCAATGTTTGTCGTAGCATGTCAATTGCGCCGTCATTTGGCAACTGACCACCAATATCTATAAATGGCATTGTATCAGGTCGCTCTAGAAAATCCTCAAGCACAAACCATTTCGTATTCACCAGCTTAACTAAATGAAGTTTAAGCGCTTTTTGTGCCGTATCTTTATCCAACACCAATATGATCACTGGATTCGTATGACGCAACACCGACACCAAGTTAGCCACATCTTGCTCGCGGCGCGCAATAAAGTCACTTGCGCTAAGCTCTGCTTGCCAAATCACTTGGCTAATATCGCTACCGCCGACAATAATAAAATTCGTCTCATGGGTCGCCCAATCCCCCAGACTAATCGGTGCTAAATCTTTTAGAGAATCCATTTGCTGCGCCAAGCGATAAGGCATCAACTGATGCAATAGCAACGTATGTGGATCAGCCCACAATGACGGTTGTTCGGTTGTGATATAGATAATTGGCAACGCATCTCGACCACTGGATGCTTGAAGTTTCTTCACATTTTCCGATGCTAGCCCGACATCACCTAACGCAACCAGCATGGCATCATAGCGATGTCGATAGGACATGCTGGTGCCAAAAAACTCGGAAAAAGAGGAAAACACATCCATTTTTAGGCTTGCCGCGGCCAACGCATCCACCACTCGCCCGCTTTCAGCGTAGTCATTTTTAATAAAGGCGACCCGCTTATCTAGCATGGATAAAGTTTCCAGCGCAGGATCAGGCGTCAAAGCAGCCGTGAATTGAATCCGACCACTCGGCGCTTGCTCAAAGCGGCCCTTAATCATCTTAGGGGACTCTTTACGTAACCAATCCAGTGCCGGCGTCGTATCCTCAGCACCGTAAACCTTAATGACCAATCCATGTTTATCCCAGCCAATATCGATGTAACGGCCAGAAATGGTGCTGTGGTAGCAGTGCATTAGAGCGATCGAAATCAACGCTCTGTGATCAGAGGTCCAGCAATACTGCTTCTCAGCATCCGCTAGCGACAGTTCAATCTTAAATTGGCAACGCTTGCTATCCAGCAACAAGCGCTTCTCTAAGGCATCTTGCTGCTCACAGACCATTTGACCTAAGGACATTAAGGTCGCTTCCGACTCATCGGCTTTAGCAATGACATCCAGCAGCTGATTAATCGCAACCAACCACTGACTGGCCGCCTGCGGTGCCTGCACTAGCCAAGATGACTGACAGGCCAACTCTTCTATCAGCAAAGAGTACGGCGGCTGTGGACGATCCAAAACATGTTGTGGAAAGCGCTGAGTGAGGTTCCAACGCAAACGGCGCACTTCACTGACATCTTTACCAACCAGCATCACGCTGCGAAATCCATACTCATTGACAAAGGTATGCGTCTGGAATTCATAGACCTTATTTTGCTCCGATAGCGCCAGCTCAAAGCCACCACCATATTCCCCTTTCAGCGCTCTCTGAATCGATTGGTGACAGCCGATAGGCGTCATATCAAACACGGTTTTGGCACGCTCAAAGTTTGGAAAGACCGCTTTAGCCTCATCATTAAGTGAAGTCACTCGCGCCGATTCATCACAAAACAAAATCGCTGACTGTAATGAATTCAGCAGTAGCTCCAAATGCTGGTCACGCACTTTCAGCTGCACTTGAAAATGGTTCATCTGTGCCATCAAGGGCTCAAATTCTTGGAAATTAAGCGTTTCTAAACGACCTAATGCGGGCAACCCAGCAATCGGCACAAACATAATACGTTGGGCATACAGCATCACTAACCAGAACAAGATCGTCATGACCACAATCACGGTCAAGCAACCCACCAATACCCAGCGACTAAAAGACTCTAACAAGGGTCGAGCGTAACGCACCTCAACAGAGAATTTTTCTCCTACATTGGGGAGCGAAATAATCGTTTCGTGACGAATGTAATCCATCTCTTCGTTAAAGCTGCTTAGCTTTTCGACTAATAAAGCCTTGCCTAACACATCATTTATACGCAGATAATCTGCCCCTGCGCTGGTAATTAAATCGCTGGCCAAAGCCAGATTATTGTTAAGTGAAATAAAGCCGTAGAAAAAGCCACTGCCCTTGCCGTCTGGATTGTTCTCTAATGGCTTTTTATAGATCAGCAGCTCACCTTGATCAGTCGAGGTAATATGATGCCAAGCCTCAATTGGTGCGCCACTAATCAAATTGACAAAGGCATCTTGCGTATACAAACGCACCCTAGGATCCTCCATGACCTGACCCGTTTCTTTTTCAATGTAGAAGAAATCTAAACCGCCAAAGAACAACACATCATGCAACTGAAATAAGGCGTCCAGACTTTCGCCATCGCTGACCTGCTCAGCGAGGTATTTCACCTCGAAATTGGCGCGATCTAGATAGGCAGAAAAGCTCATGCGTAAGGCCTGTACACGATGTTGCAAGGCCGCCGCCGCATAATCACGCTGGGTAAAAAAATCCATCACCCATATGACTGCACAGAGAAAGACAGTGAGTACAATGAAGGGGGCTATTGCGTTACGTTTAAAACGCGTACGTAGACTTAACGTGGCCATAGGGACAAAGAATAAGGAACCGCTTGTTGAAAGGTAATCTGACGAGTTTGCTCATCCATTTCCGGCGTCAGCATTTGCGAAGACTCCATGTAAACCCTTGGTAATAAACGCGATTCGATATCGCCTTTAATCGATTCAGCTGCTGCTATAGCCACATTGTCCTTCATCTCTAAAACTGTAACCATGACCACACCTTCCTCACTGGCTTTACCTATCAATTGCTGACCCAACCAAGCATTAGTGGTCGCAGTGCTAGCGCCTCGCTCAGAAATCGCCTGAGCTACTCCTTGGGCGATATTCGGCGTGCACGAAAAAATAAAATGCGCTATGAGCGTGTCCATACTCTGTTCTAGCGCCGCATGAGCTGCATCGTAAGCGCTCTCAGCTTGATCTGATACTTGATATTGAAAGCGCACCTTGCGGCCTAAAAAGGCCAGCTCATTCACAAAAATCTGACAATAGCGCTGATTAAGATACGCGTCCTGAGTCGAAATAATATCTACGACAGACTTTTCTGGTAACACTCGCTCTAGATAACTGGCTAAGCGATGCATCATTTTCGCGCTATCAATACCAATGTATATGAGTGGTGGATGTAAACGCCAAGCGTCAAACGGTGCCAGTGCATTGAGCATCAACACCTTAATCTCATCGCGCTTTAAAATGCGCTCCAACAACGGACGATTATAATCATCGACGCCATCAACAATCAGGTAATCAAAATTCGCAGCTTCGATTTTTTTATAGGTATATAGGGTTGGATAAATACCAGCGCCGCGTTCGGTATGAAAAACATCTAGGCGAAAATCAATATTGAGTTCTTGCATGCGCCGCTTAAAGGCGACAACCCACGCCTGATTGCTGGGCAAATCAGCCGAGCCACGCAACACCACGGCAATCTTTTGCGTATCAGGTTGCGAAGCAGACATGGGAATCGGTTGGGAATGCACACGCACCGAAAGTTGCTCAATCAGCGGTTGCTGGTTGGGGTTGGCGTCTAGGAAGCGCTGTAAGCTGAAGGCCGATTGGCCATAGTTATACGCCCAAGAGTGCGGTATTAGCACCATGGTAAACAGCGTAACTATGGACAAGCGAAACAAGAGCATAATCGGCATAAGTCTTTAAGTGGTAAAGACATTCTAGCGAGAACCGCTCTGAAAGAAACACAATCGTGTCAAAAAGGCATAAAAAAAGCCGAGTCACTAAGTAACTCGGCTTTCTTTAATTTGGTGCGGAAGGAGAGACTCGAACTCTCACGCCGTGAAGCACTGGAACCTAAATCCAGCGTGTCTACCAATTCCACCACTCCCGCTTGGAATGGCGAGCATTATAGGTGAACCAATTTACAGGTCAACACTTTTTTAAAAGAAATTTAAAAAAGTTGCTCGCGCATTCTGTTGATTAGAAACGACGGCCTTTCGAGTACTCACCGTGCTCGTAACGGATCGCCATTTCTTCAAGATCCATGGTATGGATACGTGATGCTTGACCTGCAGAACCAAACGCTTCGTAACGGTCGATACAAACCGCCTTCATTGCTTTGATACTTTCAGTTAAGTATTTACGTGGATCGAAGTTACCTTTGTGCTCTGCTAGGCTGCGACGGATCGCACCCGTTGCCGCTAGACGAAGGTCCGTATCAATGTTGACTTTACGTACGCCGTAACGGATCGCTTTCACGATCTCTTCTACTGGCACACCGTAAGTTTCTGGGATCTCACCACCGAATTCGTTGATGATTTCTAGCCAGTCTTGTGGCACTGACGAAGAACCGTGCAATACGATGTGCGTATTTGGCAATTTTTGCGCAATGCGGTTGATACGCTCGATGTCTAGAATATCGCCGGTTGGTGGACGAGTAAACTTGTACGCACCATGGCTAGTACCGATCGCTACTGCTAGGGCATCGATACCTGTTGCTTCAACGAATTCAAATGCTTCGTCTGGGTCAGTCAACATTTGTGAGTGGTCTAGGATGCCTTCTGCGCCCACGCCATCTTCTTCACCTGCTTGACCAGTTTCTAGAGAACCTAGACAGCCCAATTCACCTTCTACAGAGACGCCACATGCGTGTGCGAACTCTACTGTACGACGTGTCACATCAACGTTGTAATCGTAGCTTGCTGGCGTTTTACCGTCAGCCATCAAAGAGCCGTCCATCATCACTGATGAGAAGCCAAGCTGGATTGAACGTTGACAAATTGCTGGGCTCGTACCGTGATCCTGGTGCATGACTACCGGGATGTGCGGGTAATCTTCGATCGCCGCTGCGATTAGGTGGCGAAGGAAGTGAGAGCCTGCGTACTTACGCGCGCCTGCAGAAGCTTGCATGATAACAGGCGAGTTCACCTCGTCTGCGGCTTCCATGATCGCTTTCACCTGCTCCATGTTGTTCACGTTGAACGCAGGTAAGCCGTAATCATGCTCTGCTGCATGGTCCAGCAATTGACGCATACTAATTAAAGGCATAAAAGTTTCCTCTGACAATGAAGTTGTTTGGTGTCCTTGCCGTCAACAAAGCACCCATTAATGTTTTTTTTCATGCGCATGTGTGTCACATGTAGCGGTACGCCCTGTCCGCCCTATCGTTATATTGTCATTCTGTCTAATGACAGACCGGTCACTCTCTAGTGTTAGTGATTATAGTGATGAGATGGTCTTCATGACACATCTCATCGTGCAGGGTAGTCCCTGTCTTATTCAAGTATAAGCCTTAGGCTTTACACTAATTTTGCGTGCGCGATTCCAACATAGCAACAGCTGGTAGCACTTTTCCTTCAACAAATTCTAGGAAAGCACCGCCACCGGTTGAAATGTAAGACACTTGCTCAGCGATATCGTATTTATCCACTGCTGCTAGCGTATCACCGCCACCAGCAATAGAGAAACCTTCACTATTCGCAATCGCCATTGAAAGTGCTTTAGTGCCTTCACCAAACTGATCGAATTCGAACACACCCACTGGGCCATTCCAAATGATCGTTTGCGCGCTTTCCAATAGGCCTGCAAGTTTCGCTGCCGCTTTCGGACCGATATCCAAAATCATATCGTCCGCCGCCACATCTTTCGCATCTTTAACCGTCGCTTCGGCGTCGGCAGAGAACTCAGTTGCGACAACCACGTCTTCTGGTAGTGGAATATCTACTTTTTCCATCAAGGCTTTCGCTTGTGGAATCAAATCAGCTTCGTACAAAGACTTACCGACTGGGAAGCCTGCCGCCGCTAGGAAGGTATTGGCAATACCGCCGCCGACAATCAGCTGATCCACTTTGTCAGATAGGGACTCAAGCACTGTTAGCTTAGTCGACACTTTCGAACCACCAACAATCGCTGCCATTGGGCGCGCTGGTTTCGCAAGCGCTTTTTCAAGGGCGTCAAGCTCAGCCGCCAGCAATGGGCCAGCACAGGCAACCGGTGCAAACTTACCTACACCGTGCGTTGAGGCTTGCGCGCGGTGCGCCGTACCGAAGGCATCCATCACGTAGATGTCACACAACGCCGCCATTTTCTTAGACAAGGCTTCGTCGTCTTTCTTCTCGCCTTTGTTGAAACGTACGTTTTCAACCAAAACCAGTTGACCCGCTTCTACCTCAACACCGTCCAACCAGTCTTTCACTAGTGGTACGTCTTGACCTAGAAGACCTGCTAGATGATCGGCAACAGGTTGCATTGAGTACTGTTCTTCGTACTCACCTTCTGTTGGGCGGCCCAGGTGAGACATCACAATCACTTTGGCACCCGCTTCTAGAGCAAGCTTAAGCGTTGGTAGCGCCGCACGAATACGCGCATCGCTGGTCACTTTGCCATCTTTTACCGGCACGTTAAGATCTTCACGAATCAACACACGTTTGTTCGAAAGGTCCAAATCGGTCATTTTAATTACGGTCATGCACGATTCCTCGTCGTTTTTAAAATCAGTTAGTGCTCAGCACTATCTTCCAATAATTGTTGCCAATAGCAAGCCACGTCCAACATTCGGTTCGCATAGCCCCATTCGTTATCAAACCAACACAACAGTTTGATCAAGCGGCCATCGACCACCTGCGTTTGGGTGCCATCAATAATCACCGAACGCGGATCATGATTGAAGTCTACCGAAGCATGAGCTTCCTGAGTGTAGCCTAATAAGCCAGCGTATTTAGAAGAGGCCGCCACTTGCAGTGCAGTATTAACCTGCTCAGTAGTCACCTCTTGCTCAGTACGCACCACCATATCGATTAACGAGACATTAATCGTGGGTACGCGTACCGCATTAGAGCTAATCTTGCCCGCCAGTTCCGGCATCATACGGCCAATACCTCGATCCAGTCCGGTATTCACCGGAATAATCGAACTCATAGCCGAGCGGGTTAAACGCAAATCTTTGGTATGGTAAGCATCAATGATCGGCTGGTCATTCATCGCCGAATGAATCGTTTGCGTCGCACCATGCTCCACACCACATAAACTTTGCAGCGTATCCAATACCGGAATCACGCAGTTAGTGGTACAGGATGCCGCCGAAACAATGGTTTGCTCTGCAGCGACCGTTTCATGGTTAAAGCCATAAACGATGGTTGCATCCACATCTGCCGATGCCGGTTGCGACAACAGCACTCGTGGCGCGCCCGCATCAATAAAGCGCTGAATCTGGTCGCGTTCGGTAAACACACCGGAACACTCCAACACCATATCCACGTTTAAAGCGGCCCAATCAAGCTCTTCAGGTGACTGCGCACTGAAGCACTGAATTTCGTCTTCACCAATCAACAGGCTATTGCCTTTAATCGATACTGGCTTAGGGAAACGGCCATGGGTGGTGTCATAGCGCGTCAAATAGCTAATCGTCTCGATGTCAGACAATTCATTAATCGCCACCACATGCAAACGGTCTTGGTAGCCGTTTTCATAGATCGCTCGAAGCACTGATCGGCCAATTCGGCCGTAGCCGTTAATCGCTACTCGCAACATAGTTCTCTTAAATCAAATCAATCCAACAAAAAAGAGGAGCCTGAAGCTCCTCTTTCGTTGTGAAGCCGTTAGGCGTTCAGCAGTTTCTCTGCTGTGGCTACCACGTTTTCAACCGTGAAGCCGAAGTGTTTCAATAGGTCACCACCCGGTGCTGATTCACCGAAGGTACGCATGCCGACCATCGCACCACCAAAGCCAACGTACTTGTACCAGTAGTCAACGTGCGCCGCTTCAATCGCAACGCGCTTGGTAACGCTGCTTGGTAGAACAGATTCTTGGTACGCAGCGTCTTGTGCGTCAAAGGCATCCGTAGACGGCATAGAAACCACACGAACTTTAGTACCTTTCTCAGACAACGCTTTCGCAGAATCTAGCGCTAGGGCCACTTCAGAGCCGGTCGCGATTAGGATTAGCTCTGGTGTGCCTTCGCAATCAGACAGTACGTAAGCACCTTTAGCGATGTCCGCAACTTGAGCCTCGGTACGCGCAAGAGCTGGCAAGTTTTGACGGCTGAATACTAGAGAAGTAGGACCAGAACGACGCTGGATACCCGCAGCCCAAGCTACCGCTGTTTCGGTTGCATCCGCTGGACGCCATACAGACATGTTTGGTGTCATACGCAGGTTAGCAAGCTGTTCAACTGGCTGGTGCGTTGGACCATCTTCACCTTGACCGATGGAGTCGTGGGTGTAAACGAAGATGTTCTGAATGCCCATCAATGCCGACATACGTACCGCGTTACGTGCGTATTCCATGAACATCATGAAGGTCGCGCCGTAGTTGATGAAACCGCCGTGTAGCGACGCACCGTTCATGATGCCGCTCATACCGAACTCACGTACACCGTAGAATACGTAGTTACCCGCAGGATCGTCTTGAATGCCTTTCGAGCCAGACCATAGGGTTAAGTTAGAACCCGCAAGGTCAGCTGAGCCGCCTAGTAGTTCAGGTAGCATCGCACCGAAGAAACCGATCGCGTTTTGAGACGCTTTACGGCTGGCGATGTTTTCACCTTTTTCTTGGCACTCTTTGATGTAAGCTGCCGCTTTTTCAGTGAAGTCTGCTGGCAATTCGCCTTTGATCACTCGGCGTTCAAATTCTGCTGCAAGCTCTGGGTAAGCCGCTTGGTAGGCTTCGAACTTCGCTTCCCACTCAGATTGTGCTGCGGCACCTTTGGCTTTTGCATCCCAACCTTCGTAAACGTCAGCAGGCACTTCGAATGGTGCATGAGACCAACCTAAGAACTCACGTGCTGCGGCGATTTCTTCGTCACCTAGTGGTGCACCGTGACAGTCGTGAGAACCAGATTTGTTTGGTGAACCAAAACCGATGATGGTTTTACAACAGATCAATGTTGGCTTAGACGTTTCCGCTTTCGCCGCTTCAATGGCTGCTTTGATAGCTTCTGGATCGTGACCGTCTACGTTAGCAATGACGTGCCAACCGTAAGATTCGAAACGTTTTGGCGTGTCGTCAGTGAACCAGCCTTCAACGTGACCATCGATTGAGATGCCGTTGTCATCCCAGAATGCGATCAATTTACCTAGGCCAAGCGTACCTGCTAGAGAACATGCCTCGTGCGAGATACCTTCCATCATACAGCCGTCGCCTAGGAAGCAGTATGTGTTGTGATCAACCACGTTGTGGCCTTCACGGTTGAATTGCGCCGCCAGGGTTTTCTCAGCGATCGCCATACCCACCGCGTTACTGATACCAGCACCTAGTGGACCAGTCGTTGTTTCAACGCCTTCCGTATAACCATACTCAGGGTGACCAGGAGTTTTTGAGTGCAGTTGGCGGAATTGCTTCAAATCTTCCATTGACAGGTTGTAGCCTGAAAGATGTAGCAAAGAGTAAATCAACATAGAGCCATGGCCGTTTGAAAGAATAAAACGGTCACGGTCAACCCATTTAGCGTCCGTTGGGTTGTGTTTTAGAAAGTCATTCCAAAGCACTTCAGCAATATCAGCCATGCCCATTGGGGCGCCTGGGTGTCCAGATTTTGCTTTTTGAACCGCGTCCATACTGAGTACGCGAATAGCATTAGCAAGTTGTTTACGAGACGGCATTGATCATCCACTCCTGGTTAATGTACGAAATGTCGCTTCATTCTCCACGCTAACCCTAGCACTTGCAACGGCGTCAGGCTGCGCACACCCAATAAATGAGCAAAGAGAATGAAATTGCATAAAGATGGCAGGGATCATAGCAAAAAAGCCGCCTGCGCGCCCTACCAAATCCACTTAATTGCTTGAATTTTAGTCGCTGTTACGTCATTATTTGCGCCACAGCGTCGATTTGTTTCGGCTTGCGGACGCTATATAAAATCAGCTAAACAGAAGCGGCACAGCCTGTTTAGCAAATCCATCAGCTAAGCGGGTTTTTTTATGCCTGTTTGGCGCTCTTGAGTTACATTGATAGAGGCACAAACATGTCAGAATATTCTCTATTTACCTCAGAATCTGTTTCTGAAGGTCACCCAGATAAAATCGCAGACCAAGTATCCGACGCGATCTTGGATGCCATCCTTAAAGAAGACTCCGAAGCACGTGTTGCCTGTGAAACCCTAGTGAAAACTGGCATGGTTTTAGTAGCAGGTGAAGTACGTACGAACGCGTGGGTCGACATCGAAGAGATCGCCCGTGGCGTAGTTCGTGAAATCGGCTACAACAGTTCAGAAATGGGCTTTGACTGGGAATCTTGTGCGGTTCTTAATGCCATTGGTAAGCAATCAGCAGACATCGCAGTGGGTGTTGACGAAGCTGGCGATCACGAGCAAGGTGCTGGTGACCAAGGCCTAATGTTCGGTTTCGCGACTAACGAAACAGACGTACTGATGCCTGCTCCGATTACTTACTCACACCGCTTGGTTCAACGCCAAGCTGAAGTTCGTAAAAACGGCACCCTAGACTTCCTGCGCCCAGATGCGAAGAGCCAAGTAACGTTCCGCTACGACGAAAATGGCAAGCCATGCGCGATCGATGCCGTCGTTCTATCGACTCAACACAGCGCAGCTGTGAAGCAATCTGACCTGCGTGAAGCAGTGATGGAAGAAATCATCAAGCCAGTGCTTCCAGAAGAGTGGCTATCGAAAGACACTAAATACTTCATCAACCCAACTGGCCAGTTCATCATTGGCGGTCCAGTGGGTGACTGTGGTCTAACAGGTCGTAAGATCATCGTAGACACCTACGGCGGTATGGCGCGTCACGGTGGTGGTGCTTTCTCCGGTAAAGATCCATCCAAAGTAGACCGTTCTGCAGCGTACGCAGGTCGTTACGTAGCGAAAAACATCGTTGCAGCGGGTCTTGCAGACAAGTGTGAGATCCAAGTGTCTTACGCAATCGGTGTCGCTGAACCAACTTCTATCAGTATCAATACTTTCGGTACTGGTAAAGTAAGCGACGCGCTTATCACGCAATTGGTACGTGAGCACTTCGAACTGCGTCCAGCGGGTCTAATCAAGATGCTAGATCTTAAGCGCCCAATCTACCTACCAACAGCGGCTTACGGTCACTTTGGTCGTGAAGAAGCGAACTTCACTTGGGAACGCACCGATAAAGCGGACGCGCTTCGTAAAGCTGCCGGTTTATAATTTCGCGGATTTCCGTTATAAAAGCCCTCTCAACAGAGGGCTTTTTTATTTATGCGCATTCCACGTATCCACGTCGATCTACCACTTGCTGAACACACCACCTTTGATCTGCCTGACGGCGCTTTCCAGCACTGCTGCAAAGTACTGCGCCTAAAAGAAGATCACCCCATCATTCTGTTTAACGGCCAAGGTGGTCAGTACCACGCCAAATTGGTCAACGTAGAAAAGCGCAGCGCACAAATCGCCGTGGAAGACTTTGTCGAATTACACAACGAATCCCCCCTTCTAGTGACCATTGGTCAATCGATCTCTCGTGGCGAGCGTATGGATTACGCCATACAAAAAGCGGTGGAATCTGGGGTGTATAAAATCCAGCCATTGTTCAGTGAGCGCTGTGAAGTACGCCTTAATGACGCTCGCTTAGAGAAACGTGTGCAGCATTGGCAGCAGGTGGCCATCAGCGCCGCTGAGCAATCCGGCCGCGGCGTGGTACCAGAGGTCTGTTTCCCGATTGAATTAGAGGATTGGGTAAAAGAATGTAACGATATGTTAAAGCTGACTTTACATCATCACAGTGCTCGTCCGCTAAATGAGTTTAAACAGCCTAATAATCAGCAAGTTGCACTCTTGATCGGCCCAGAAGGCGGTCTTTCAGAAGCAGAAGTAGCCCATGCCGAAGCACAAGGCTTTGCTGCTATTGCCCTAGGACCAAGGGTCTTGCGTACGGAAACCGCCCCAATTGTGGCGTTAACTGCACTAAATTTACTTTGGGGCGATATTTAATGTTTACGCTTTGTTACATCCAATTTAGGGCGTAACACTAATATCTTGTTAAAGAATTTATTCGTTTTTTAAAACTGCCGCATAAACGCATAATTTCTGCAAAAACTAGACTAAGCTTTTACAAGATCCTTTACATATTAGGTGAAGCCCATGTTCCAACGTACATTCGTTGCTAGCGCGATTGCTTTAGCAACTTCATTTTGTGCTCTGCCAGCGCTAGGCATCACACTGGAAGAAGCAACATACCAAGCTGTTGAAAACAACCCGCGAATTCGACAAGCGATTGCCCTCTTCCGTGAAAGCGTAGAGAACACTGAGGTGTCTCGTCGTAACGGCTTTTACCCTTCTGTTGACCTAAGTGCGGGTATTGGTCGTGAGCGAACTTACGACTACCAAGGCACGGGCGAAGATGTCGAGTTGACGCGCCGTGAGCTGACCCTATCACTGACGCAACCGATCTTTAACGGCTTTAATACCACTTACGACGTTAAACGTTTACACGCCGAAGCAGAAGCCAACCGCTGGAATGCGCTGATTCAAATCGAAAACAAAGCGTTAGAAGTCTCCGAGGCATACACTGACGTATTACGTAATCGCGAGCTTTACCAACTGGCCATTTCTAACCTTGAGACACACAGCCGTATCTATCAACAGATTCGTACCGCCAGTCAGTCAGGCGTTGGACGTCAGTCTGATTTCAGCCAAATCTCGGCACGTTTAGCAAAAGCGGAAGCCAACCGCCTTTCGGCACTGGATAACCTGCGTGCAGCCGAAGCCGCTTACGTCAACGTAGTCGGCGAAATGCCACCAGAAGAAATGATTTACCCAGAAGCGGATCGCTCCATGCTGCCCACTAATTTAGAGGAAGCGGTGAAGCAAGCGGTTGAGAAGAACCCAGCAATTGACTCAGCACGTTGGGATGTTGAAGCTACTGAGCATTATGTCAATCAGACCAAGTCTAACTACTACCCGCAAGTTAACTTCGTAGTAGAACGCTCATGGGACAACAACATCGATGGCCGTGAAGGTGATGACGAAGACCTGATTGCCATGTTGCGTATGAACTACAACCTGTACAACGGTGGCGCCGATAAACGTACTCACCGTGCGGCGATCCAACAAAACGTACAAGCGTCTGAGATCCATCGCAATACCACGCGTGAAGCCGAGTTGACTGCTCGTCTAGCATGGGCCTCTTACGAAGCGTCTCTAGGTTCGAAGTCTTACCTACAACAATACGTAACGGCAACCAAAGAATCGCAAGTAGCGTACGCGCAACAATTTAACTTGGGCCGACGTACACTATTGGACGTATTGGACAGTGAAAACGAGTTATTTGAAGCACGCCAAGACTACGTGAATGCGGATTTTGACGAGCTGTACGCCGAGTTCCGCCTATTGAACAGTAAGGGCGAGCTAATGCGTGCCCTACGCATTTACCAACCTGAAGACCTAAGCGGTGAGCAAACGCTACTACCAAGAGAGCGTACTGAGCCAGTCGCACAGCCAGTATTGCCAGCGAGCCCACTAGAAACGCAAGCAGCAAATGGCGCATCCTCTAATGGCTATGCACCAGCATCAAGCGCTTCGCCAAGCGGTAGTTACCAGATCCCATCTCAATCTGGTAGCGAAGGCAGCGTTATCTTTATTGATGCAAATGAAACCAAGGGAAGTACCGGCGGCTGGTAATTCTCTAGTTGCGGCACAGCCCTTGCTGTGCCGCAATCCCTTAACCGATATTTTCTCACTGCAACCCTTATCTTTCCTGTCTTGAGTCCTTATACTCTTCCCTATCTTTGTATTTTTAAGCTAGGCCTTTTGACGCCTATGCGCCGTAACAGGAAGCGTACACCATGACCATTAAACTCGGCATTGTAATGGATCCCATCTCATCCATTAACTATAAGAAAGACTCGTCACTAGCCATGCTTTGGGCCGCCGCAGACAAAGGTTGGTCTTTGTACTACATGGAGCAAAAAGACCTGTATCTAGACCGAGGTAAAGCGTTTGCGATCGCCAAACCATTGGCAGTACATAGAAACCCAGAGCATTTTTACGATCTAGGTGCAGAAGAAGTCATCGCTATGGGCGACTTGGATGTGGTGTTGATGCGCAAGGATCCACCATTCAACATCCCATTTATGCACACCACTATGATTTTGGATCAGGCCCAGCGTGACGGCGCCATGGTGGTTAACAACCCTAAAGCCTTGCTTGAGTGCAACGAGAAACTGTTCGCCACGCAATTCCCGCAGTGCTGCCCAGAAGTCTTAGTAACGCGTCGTGCCGACCTGTTGAAAGCCTTCCATAAAGAGCATAAAGATGTGATCTTTAAACCGCTGGATGGCATGGGTGGCAGCTCTATCTTCCGCGTCAAAGAAGATGACGCCAACGTCAGCGTCATCATCGAAACCCTCACCGAAATGGGTGCGATGCAGATCATGGCGCAAAAATACATCCCTGAAATCAAAGACGGCGATAAGCGTATCTTGATTGTTGACGGTCAGCCAATCCCTTACGGCCTATCACGTATTCCGGCATCCGGTGAAACCCGTGGCAACCTAGCCGCTGGCGGCCGTGGTGAAGGTCGCGCCCTGACGGATCGTGAACTTTGGATTTGTGATCAGGTGATCCCAACCCTAAAAGAAAAAGATCTGATGTTTGTTGGTTTAGATGTCATCGGCGACTACCTAACAGAAATTAACGTCACCAGCCCAACCTGTATCCGTCAACTAGACGAGCAATTCGGCTTAAATATCGGTATGACCTTAATGGATTCGATTGAAGCCCGCTTAAACGCTCGCTAATCGACTTTCATGCGCACGATCGACCGCTTTTCTATCACCCTATTTATCGCCATCAGTTTGCATTTGGTGGCGCTAACTTTGGTGAATTTTGACTTTTCCATGGGACAGGCCGCACCTAGAAAAGCGCTCGAAGTGACCTTGGTACAGCACCAGTCCGAAGCCCCAAAAGAAGCCGATTTTATTGCGCAAGCCAACCAGCAAGCCAGCGGCACTGAGCTACGTAAACAGAAGCTCACTACCACTGAAACTGCCCAGTTTCGCGCCGATGAGATCCAAGACATCACCCCGCCGGTACAACCCGAATTGGCTTCCGCTGAACCGGTCAAAGATCCTGAGTTAATCGCCAGCCGCAATCAAAGCGATGTATTCCGCGTACTTGACGATCCCGAACAACAAAACAAAACCCTAGAAGAGCAATTCCTCGGTAAAACCCAAGTACCAAGCCGCTTATCCAGCGACATTGCCACCCTAGAAGCCTTACTCGATCAACAACGTCAATCCTACGCCAAGCGCCCACGCATTCGCCGCTTAACATCTGTGTCCGCGAAATCTGCGATCGATGCCAAATACCTTGATGATTGGCGGCGCAAAATTGAACGTATCGGTAATATCCACTACCCGTCTGAAGCCAAGCAAAACCATCTTTATGGCCAGTTGCGTTTGGCGGTTTCCATTATGCCCAATGGCTATGTGGACAGTATTGAAGTGTTGCACTCTTCCGGCATTCGCGTATTAGACGACGCCGCCATGCGTATCGTGCGCCTCGCCGAACCTTTCGATGTCTTCCCTACTGAGCTGAAAAAAGAAGTCGACCAGCTGGAAATCATCCGCACCTGGCAGTTTGTACCGGGCGACCAGCTGCGTAGCCAGTAAGCTTTCTTTAGCTCATTGCTTTACTAGTCCACATACTCGCCACACCTAAGGTGCCCTGAGTATTTCAGATGAGCTCAACACAGCAATCCAATTTGCTTGCGACAGTTTCGTTCCTCAACCCGACAGCGCAAATTAGACGCTGTGCATCACTCTAATAACGCTTGCTGATATACTTTTAAAAAGGATCTCTGCGTCCGATTTGTGCTGACGCGTCGGTGCCGAGGCACGAGGCGAGACATGCGCAAGCAAATTGGATTGCAGAGATCCTTATCACCCAAATACAAAAAAGCCCTCACGATGGAGGGCTTTTTAAGTATTTGGTGGTATGAGCGCTTAGTGGAATTCCGCTTCGCCCATGGCCAGTCGAATTTTCTTCATGGCGTTCTTTTCAAGCTGGCGAATACGCTCTGCCGAAACGCCGTATTCATCGGCTAGGTCATGCAAAGTCGCTTTGTCTTCGTTCAACCAACGCTTGATCAAGATATCACGGCTACGATCGTCTAAGTCCATCATGGCACTTTCAAGGCGACGGTTAGAATCTGCTTCCCAGTTACCGTGCTCAAGCACCAACGCAGGGTCGTAGCTAGAGTCTTCAAGGAAGTTCGCAGGCGCTTGGAAAGCATTGTCATCGTCGTCATCACTGCCCGCGTCAAACGCCATATCAGTGGAGCTCATACGACCTTCCATTTGGCGCACCACTTCTGGCGTCACACCAAGATCGCTGGCAACCGACTCAACCTCAGAGTTGCTTAACCAAGTCAGGCTTTTCTTCGCACTACGAAGGTTGAAGAACATTTTACGTTGCGCTTTGGTAGTCGCCACTTTAACGATACGCCAGTTCTTCAGAATGAACTCGTGAATCTCCGCTTTGATCCAATGCACAGCAAAAGACACCAAGCGTACACCTACTTCTGGGTTAAAACGCTTAACCGCTTTCATCAGACCAACGTTACCCTCTTGGATAAGGTCGCCTTGGTTCAAGCCGTAACCCGAGTAGCTTTTCGCAATATGTACGACAAAACGCAGATGAGACATAACCAACGAACGTGCCGCTTCAAGATCACCTTGATAGTAAAGACGTTCTGCTAGCTCGTTTTCCTCTTCCGCTGACAAAATTGGAATGGTACTAACGGCCTGAACATACGACTCAAGATTTTGTCCTGGAGTCATCATGTCAATTGGCTGGAGAGCTTTACCCATTTCTATTTCACCTCTTCGTGTTCATACTGAGTATGAGCAAATAGTAGCAACAATGTTCGCACTGTGTGTGCGGTAAATGAGGAGAATTTACCGAGATTCGTCAACTCTGACGTGCGTTTTCTTCCCCAATTACTGTAATTCTATATTGCGAATATGACGGCTAACAGCGACCCAAGAGCCGACCACGCCAATCACCGCACTGATAGTTAAACATATAATAATTTCGACTGCACTAAAACTTTGTAGTTCAAATCCCGCATGGTAGAGCTCCACTAAACGCTCTGCCGGTGTGCTCACCCACCAAGATAAAATCAGGATACAAACACTGGCGAACAGGCCACCTAGGATACCAAACCAAAAGCCCATATACAGGAATGGTCGACGAATATAGCTGTTGGTGGCGCCCACCAGCTTCATCACTAATACCTCATCGCGACGGCTTTCTACCGCCATACGGATGGTGTTACCGACAATCAAGAGTACCGCGATGACCAACAATGCCGAGATCGCATAGACAAAACGCTCACCGAAGCTAATCATGGTCGCCAAGCGCTGAAGCCATTCAGCATCCAGTTGGGCTTGCTCCACCTGCGGCAAACTTTGTAGCTGATCGCGCAAGGCCTGCAACTCAGGCAAGGTATTTAGGTCGACAATGGCTTTTGGAATCACCTTTAATACAATCGGTAGCGGGTTTTCCGGCAAGGTCGACATGATCTGCTCATAACCACTGGATTGCTCAAAGTAACGCAGACCTTCTTCCTTAGAGATGTACTCCACCGTTGCCACATCGGCACGACTCGATAGCTGATGCGACAGGGAAAGGGCTTCGGTATCTTCCAAGCTAGGGAATAAGTACAAAGAAATAACCGACTGCTGTTCCCAGCGATCGGTCACCGATTGCACGTTTTTCAGCAAAACAAATAAACCACCCGGTAGCGATAACGAAATCGCAATCACCATGATGGTCATAATGCTGGCCAATGGATGGCCGATTAAACGCGTAAAGCTTTCTATCAGAAAGGCTTGGTGCTGGCGCAAGTACAGTTTGAAATCAAAGCCTTCTGCTCGCCATGCTGCTTTTTGCTGACTCGTGTGAGTTTGACGCGTCGCACCACGCTGAGACGGTCGTGGTGGCGGAGATTGAGGAGGTCTTGCCATTTAAGCAAATCCCCCATCATTAACCATGCGACCTTGATTCAAGGTTAAGACGCGATGACGCATACGCGCCACCAAAGCCAAGTCGTGACTCGCCACCAACACGGTGACACCGACACGATTAAACTCTTGGAACAGATTCATGATCTCGGCAGACAAGCGTGGGTCCAAGTTACCGGTCGGCTCGTCGGCCAACAATAACTGTGGTTTGTTGACCACGGCACGGGCGATACCAATACGTTGCTGCTCACCGCCAGACAGCGCCATTGGGTTGAGTTTTTCTTTACCCAATAGCCCGACTTTATCCAGAGCAGCACGCACTCGTTTACCGGTTTGATCATCATCAGCGCCACTCACTTGCAGTGGTAAAGCCACGTTATGAAAGACACTACGGTCAAACAGCAATTGGTGATTCTGGAACACTACGCCAACACGGCGGCGGTGATAAGGAATGGCGTGTTTACCCAAGGTGCGTAAGTCCACACCATCGACTAGGATTTGGCCGGTGGTTTGACGCTCAATCATCATAATGAGTTTCATCAAGGTACTTTTACCAGCCCCTGAGTGACCAGTGAGAAACGCCATTTCCCCTTGACGCAGGTGAAAGCTCACCTGTGACAGGGCATCGTGTCCGCTCTCGTATTTTTTACCAACTCGCTGAAACTCAATTTCCACGCCGACATCCTCTGTTGTTGACTGCTTTAATCTACCTGTTACTCACTATCAAATAAAGCGTCAACAAACTCCTGGGACTTAAATGGTCGTAGATCATCCGCTTGCTCACCGACACCGATGTAGCGGATCGGCAAACCGAACTGTTTAGCAATCGCAAAGATAATACCGCCCTTGGCCGTACCATCTAGTTTGGTTAGCGTAATACCCGATACGCCCACGGCTTCGGTAAACAGTTTGGCTTGGCTCAAGGCGTTTTGACCCGTCGCCGCATCTAATACCAACATGACTTCATGGGGCGCGTCAACGTCTAGCTTCTTCATTACGCGCACGACTTTTTCAAGCTCGGCCATCAGGTTGGCTTTGTTTTGTAGACGACCAGCGGTGTCGGCAATGACAATATCAACGCCACGTGATTTGGCTGATTCGATAGCATCGTAAATCACAGAAGCGGAATCCGCGCCGGTGTGCTGCGCCACCACAGGGACCTTGTTACGCTCACCCCAGACTTGCAACTGTTCTACCGCGGCTGCACGGAAGGTATCCCCCGCAGCCAACATCACGCTCTTGCCTTCGGCTTGGTATTTCTTCGCTAGCTTACCAATGGTGGTAGTTTTACCGACACCGTTAACACCTACCATTAAGATAACGAACGGACCTTCTTTCGCGACTGGATCGAGCGGCTCTTCCGAATTGACTAAGATGTCTTTTAACTCACCCTTTAGGGTTTTCATCAAAGCATCCGTGTCTTTCAATTCTTTGCGATTTAGTTTTTCCGTTAGGGTATTGATCAGCGATTGGGTGGCATCTACCCCCACGTCCGCCATCAACAGCTGAGTTTCAAGATCCTCTAAAAGATCGTCATCGATCTTTTTACTGCCCATCAACAGTGCCGACAGGCCAAATCCACCACGAGTACGAGCAAGACCCGCCTTGATACGCTGCGACCAAGAAAGGGCTGGCGCTGGCGTCGGTTCTGCAGGCGCTTCTGCTTTAGGAGCTGGCTTAGACTCAGGTTGCGCAGCGAGCTCGGCTTTAACGACTTGTTTTACTTCCACGGCTGGAGCAGGTTTGACTGGCTCAGGTTGCTCTGTTTGTGGCGTGCTATCAGCTTTGGCTTGCACCGGCGCCGACTCAGGCTCAACTTCGGACTCAACCTCTGGCTCGACTATGTCCGGTTGCTCAGTTTTATCTTGCTCAACTGGCTTTTGCTTCGCCGCCTTAATGTCAGCATCCATACTCTTCATCACAGCACGCTTGATAAAGAAGGCAATGATGGCCAACAACACACCTAAACCAATCGGTGCAAAGCGGGCATATTCACCGAAGTACGGCGTTAAATAAGCGATAATTTGATCTACAAATTCCATTCACATCTCTCTAAATTGATCCCAATGGAGGGGTAACTGAGTCGCGACGCGCCAATTTGGCTGAGCCAGGCTGGGCGTAGGTGCGTTAAAAACGCTGATTTTAGCATCATTCCCATTGGCAAAAAGCCCCACTTTCGTGGAAAAATGCACCTTATCTCATTCATTAAGCGACATTTACCATGTTTAATCGCGATAAGCCGTTATTTAGCCGCCCTGTATTAGCGGTTATTATTGTATTGTCGACTTTGGCGGTTTGGTTACTCAACCTCACCAGCCCAAGAACCGAACTCGCTACGCCAAAGATTGAAAGCTGGCAAACCGCCAACGGCATTCCGGTGTATTGGTTGCACCAAGAAGCGTGGCAAGGCAGTGATAAGGTCGAATTGGCAATCGTATTAAACGGCGCTCCTGCAGACGCCTTTCTGACTGAGGCCACGCTGTCACTGTTAACCGGTCCCACACTACCGCTTAGCACCGCCACCATTAACCAGCGTTTGGCACCAATTGCCGCTCAGGTAAACACTTCGTATTCCCCTCAGCAACAGCAGATCAATATCACCTTTAGCAATCGCCCGCAGTTTTTAAGTGCAACCTTGACGCTAGTGGATACCTGGCTTAGCCAAACCCAATTTAAACCTAATGCGCTACGTCGTCGTGAAAACCTTGCCAATCAAGATCTCGGGCAACAGCAGTTGATGTTACAACTGTTTCCATCCACCAACGCCGTCACAACGACTCCCGATCTGAGCGTTGAACAACTGGGCCAACATTTCGTAGCGCTTAAGCAACGGGTGTCACACATTCTGATCAGCGGCGCGCTGGACGATATCGCACAGCAACAATTAGCACAGGGACTGCAACAGATTACCCAATCTATGTCCCCAACCTCTGGCACATTAGCACAATCCCTGGCCAGTCAGTCCGCCACGTCTGAATTAGGAACTGAAACACTCAAAGCCATGTACGGCGCCATTGGCCTCAATCCCCTCACATCGGTGGAAGATTGGCTGGCCCTGCAAATCTGGGCCAAAGATTCCTTGGCGGCACAGAAGCAGCAACTAAATAGTCAAACAGGGCAATGGCAATTGCATTTGGCACCGCCGCAAGCCTTTGTCACCTGGCAATTGCAGGTTCCGCAAGCGGTACTACAAAATGCCGCCACAGAAACTCAGCCGCAAACCAGCTGGATCGCTGCCAATAGCTTGCCGAGCTATCAAGACAAAGCAGCCTTTAATGATCTGAAACAACAGCTGTTAACGCAGCTAGAAAGCTTAAGCCAGAACCCCAGCTGGTGGCGTGCCATCGGCAGCAGTGTCGCCTTACCCAAAGCTCCCTTGAGCCTAGAAGATTTCGCAAAGCGCTACAGTGACACCGCGAACTCTTTTACAATAGAGCAATACCAACAACGGATCGATCAACTCCTGATCCCAACGTCGCGCCAAGAAGTATTGATAAAACTATGAGAAAGACCAACCCGCGTACGCCTAAAGCCGGCGGCAAACCCTCGTCAAAGCTACGTATTATCGGTGGCGAATGGCGTTCACGCCAGCTGCCGATTCTAGACATTGAAGGCTTGCGCCCGACCACCGATCGGGTGCGTGAGACAGTGTTTAACTGGCTCAACTTCGACATCCCTGGAGCGAGCTGCTTGGACCTATTTAGCGGTTCTGGTGCATTAGGGTTTGAAGCGCTCTCTCGCGGTGCAAAAGACTGCACCTTTGTTGAGCTTAATCGCAATGTGGCGCAACAGATCAAACAGAACTTAGCGACCCTGCACTCCCAAGACGGTACCGTCGTCAATAATGATGCCTTATCCTTCTTACGGGGCACCCCACATGCGTTTGATGTGATCTTTCTCGACCCGCCGTTTCGCAAAGGCTTCCTAGAACAAGTTATCCCAATGATTTCAGACAGTTGGCTAAAACCCAATGGCTATATTTATATCGAAAGAGAAAGCGAAGCGAGCTTAGACTGCCTGCCTGAAGATTGGCAATTAATCAAAGAAAAGCGCGCCGGCCAACTGACCTACGCCCTTTATCAAATGGCGAACAAAAATCATACATAAAAACGTGCACGATACTTGCATATTAACCCTCTAATGCTCTATTTTTGCACAAATCTGTAAATAAATGGTTGAGGGTGCTGTATGTTGAACAACCTGTCCTTCCGGGCCAAGCTGATGTTGTTATTAGCTTGTGCCATCGTCGGCTTTATCTTAGTTACCTGGGTGGCAATTCATGGAATGAACGCCCAGCAAAATGCTAACCAGCAATTGCGTACCTATGGCGACATCGGCTCTAGCGTCGACCGAATCAGCCTAGACATTTTGGAAGCGGCAGACCAGCTGCGCAACCTAAACGAAGCCAACTACTCGGCTTACCAAAACAATCTGGCACAGCAGAAAGACAAAGATCTGAAAATTCTCGACGCAAATATCAATGCGTCTGAACATGCAGGGTTAAAAACCAGTTTACAAAGTGCACGTGATTCATTGGTGTATTACGCCGATGCCCTCTTAGCTCTGGCGAGTCAGCGCAATACTATTGGCTTTGATAACCAATCGGGGCTAAAAGGCAAAATCACCCAACTAGGCGGTGAAATTGCGACGGGCATTGAACGCTTAAGCCTATTGCGTCGTGACTTCGTCACGGTACGTAAATTTGAAGCCACCTATTTAAGTGACCCAAGTCCTGAGGTGCTAGCTGAACTGGATGCAAGCTTCGAACGTTTCAATGCCAAAGTGAATGACTTTGGTTTTAAAGACAGTATTGGCCCAATCGTGACCGATTACTACGATAGTTTGTTGGCCTACGGCCCCGCTTTTAACGCCCTGCAACAGAGTGAAGCTACCTTTGACTCGCAGAAACTGGCTTTTACCGATGGCCAAATAAAGTTAGCCGCACAGATCGAAGGCATTGTTGAGCAAGCAGAAGCCATCGCTGACCAGCAATCGAATCAGTCTCTATACACCTTAATCGCTGTCAGCATTGCCGTGGCCATCGCCTCAATCCTACTGATGGTGAGCATTGGCCGTAGTGCACGCAATACACTGATGCAGGTCATTGCCGACCTGACTAAGGTGAAAGAAGGCGACATGACTGCCAAAGCATCGATCAACCGCAAGCGTAACGATGAATTTGATGCCTTGAGCAAGTCTTTGAACGAGATGACTGGCGGTTTAGGCAATGTGTTATCTGAAGTGGTTAACACCACTTCAAATGTGAGCCATATGATCAACGATTTAAACGGCGCTATCAGCAATATCGCGGACAACAACCGCTCGGTGACGCAGCGTACCAGCTCTTTAGCCGTGGCAACCGATGATATTTCGGGACGCATCACTAATTTGTCGAGCACCACAGATGAGCTACGTGAGCACTCCAATGAGACTTACCAATCCGCGAAAGCCGGTGCGAAAACCATTCGCGTGGTGTTGGATAACCTGAAAGGCACTGTTGATGCGGTGAACTTAACCGGCCAACAGCTAGATGAACTGGGCCGTTTATCCTCTGATATCGATAATGTCATTGGCATGATCAATGACTTGGCCAATCAAACCAACCTGCTGGCCTTGAACGCGGCGATTGAAGCAGCCCGTGCTGGTGAAGCCGGTCGTGGCTTCTCTGTGGTCGCCGATGAAGTACGTTCGTTGGCGGAGAAAACCGTCGATGCCACCTCGAAAATCACCGACATCGTCGGCACCATTCAAAACTCAACGCAGATGGCCATCAGTAGTATGGAGCAAGGCCAAGAGCGCTTACGCGTGATTGAGCAAAACGGCGGCGAAGCGGAAGAAGCCATTCGCATGATCGAGAACAATGCACAAACCAGCTCCCAAGCTTCGGATCATATGGCGGCGTCGATCCAAGATGTAGCCAGCACCGCGATTCAGATGAGTACGGAAATGGATCAAATCGCCCAGCAATTGAGCGAAGACAGCCATTCTATCGAACGCATTGTGAACAGTGCCCACCAGATTCACGACATGGCCAGCACGCTGGCGGACAAAACCCGCGTTTTCACCCTGCAATAACATGCCTAAAACAACCCGACCACGCTTTCTTGTGGTCGGGTTTACCGCCATTCTCTTGATGCGCTTTGGCGCAACCGCTAGACTGTGCCTCCGTTTAAAAAGAATTCTATAGGCCGCCGAACGCGCGGTATTTCGCTTACTTTCATCAGGAAACGCACAACCTATGCCGGATACCATTCCTGTCGATTCTGTGGGACTTGTTACGCCACAGGTAGCACAATTCGATACACCATTAGTGCTCGCTTGTGGGCAGACACTGCCGACCTATCAGCTGGTCTATGAAACCTATGGCCAACTGAACGCTGATGCCAGCAACGCCATCTTAATTTGTCATGCTTTAAGTGGTGACCATCATGCGGCCGGCTACCATTCAATGGACGACAAAAAGCCAGGTTGGTGGGACACAGCGATTGGACCAGGCAAACCGATTGATACTAACGTTTACTTTGTGATCAGCTTGAACAACCTAGGTGGTTGTAATGGCAGTACTGGGCCAACCACGGTGAACCCAGAAACCGGCAAGGTCTGGGGCGCAGAGTTTCCAATGGTCACGGTCGAAGATTGGGTCGAGACCCAAGCGCGTCTGGCGGATCGATTCGGCATCAAGAAATTTGCAGCCATCGTCGGTGGCAGCCTTGGTGGTATGCAGGTACTGGAGTGGAGTGTGCGCTACCCAGAACGCCTGTCAGCCGCCGCGATCATTGCCTCGGCGCCGAAGCTGTCGACGCAGAACATTGCCTTCAACGAGGTCGCACGTCAGTCAATTCGTCGTGATCCGGAGTTCTTTGATGGCAACTATCAAGCCCATGACACCATTCCACGCAATGGTTTGGGCCTAGCACGCATGTTGGGCCACATTACTTACTTGTCCGATGACTCCATGGGCAATAAGTTCGGTCGTCAAATGCGCCATGACACCTACCAGTACAACTACGAAGTCGAATTTGAAGTGGAAAGCTACCTGCGCTACCAAGGGGAAGCCTTCACTAAACGTTTTGATGCCAACACCTACATGTTGATGACCAAGGCGTTGGACTACTTTGATCCCGCAGCGCGCGAAGGTGGCGATTTAGCCAAGGTGCTTAGTAAGGCGCAATGTGAATTCCTTGTGGTGTCCTTTACCACTGACTGGCGTTTTTCGCCGGAGCGCAGTGAAGAAATCGTCGATGCATTGGTGCGCTCTGGCAAACACGTGAGCTACACCAAGATTGAAGCGATTGAAGGCCACGATGCCTTCCTATTCCCTCTGCCGCGTTACATGGCCGCATTGCGTGGCTTCTTAAGCCGAGTGAGTAAACGTATCCCGAAGGAGAATGCCTAAATGCGCGCGGATCTTGAATTAATCAGCGACTGGGTCGCAGCAAACTCTCGTGTACTAGACCTTGGTTGTGGTAACGGTGCTCTGCTTGAGTACTTACATGAACATAAGCAGGTGACAGGCTACGGTCTGGAAATTGATGCAGATAACATCACTCAGTGTATTGAGAAAGGCATCCCAGTGCTGGAACAGGACATTGACCAAGGCCTGAAAAACTTTGATGAGCAAGGTTTCGACGTGGTCATTATGGCCCATGCGCTACAGCAGTTCCGTCGCCCTGACTTGTTGCTGGACGAAATGCTACGTATCGGCAAAGAAGCCATTATCACTTTCCCGAACTTCGGTCATTGGCGTAACCGTCTACACTTAGGCATCAAGGGCCATATGCCCGTGTCTGAGTTCCTGCCATACAACTGGTATGACACGCCGAACATCCACTTCTGTACCTTTAGCGATTTTCGCGACCTATGTCAGGCAAAAGGCTTAAAAGTACAACGTTGGGCGGCGGTTGACGGACAATTACGCGATCACTGGTGGACTCGTCTAATGCCTAACCTATTTAGCGAGACTGCCATTTTTAAAGTCAGTCGCTAAACTAGGAGTTAGGTTATGAAATGGTTAATGGGTGTTGTTGCCACTTTAATGATGTCCGCCGTGCAGGCCGATCAAATCACGCAGTTTGGTCAGTATCAGCTGCACTACAACACCTTTGAATCCACTTTTCTAACACCGGATATTGCCCATCACTATGGCCTGACCCGCACTAAGGGTCAGGCATTGCTAAACGTTGCGGTCACTACCCAAGCCGCAGGCGAATTGCCACAATCTCAGCGCGCCATGGTCTCCGCTCAGGTAACCAACCTGTTGGGGCAAATTGTGCCGCTAACGTTTATTACCATCGAAGAAGGTGACTCGATTTACTACCTCGCCCCCTTCACGAAAACCGATGACGACATTTTAAAATTCACGGTCGAAGCCAAAACCAGCGCCGACAGCGCCCCCATGACCGTGAACTTCCAACGCCACTTTTACGTGGACTAAAGGTATTTCCATGAGCCAAACCATAGTGCTTGCTAGTAACAATGCCGGCAAGATCAAAGAATTTAACGCCCTATTGAGCCAGTTTAACTTCGAAGTGAAACCACAAGGTGACTTCCAAGTGGCTGACGCCGATGAAACCGGTCTGACGTT
This sequence comes from Marinomonas sp. HM11-D, assembly GCF_057626615.1. Taxonomy (NCBI): domain Bacteria; kingdom Pseudomonadati; phylum Pseudomonadota; class Gammaproteobacteria; order Oceanospirillales; family Oceanospirillaceae; genus Marinomonas; species Marinomonas sp. HM11-D. The sequence goes on from NZ_JBMMKT010000008.1 coordinate 37,795, forward strand.
TGTTGAAAACGCCATCCTTAAAGCGCGCCATGCGTGTGCCGAAACGGGCTTACCAGCACTGGCGGACGACTCTGGCATCGAAGTGGATTACTTAAACGGCGCACCTGGCATTTACTCGGCACGCTTTGCTGGCGAACATGGCAATAACGAAGCCAACAACGCATTGCTGCTAGAAAAGCTTGCCGGTGTACCTGAAGCACAGCGCACGGCACGTTTCCACTGTGTATTAGCCTTTATGCGTCATAAAGACGATCCCACCCCCATCATTGCCCATGGTTCATGGGAAGGCCGCATTCTGGAGTCCGCTGAAGGCGTTGAAGGCTTTGGCTACGACCCTATTTTCTTTGTACCAGAAAAAGGCTGCAGCTCGGCAAGCTTGCCCAAAGAAGTCAAAAACCAGCTGAGCCATCGTGCCAAAGCGCTTGCGGAACTGGTTGAGGCGTTTAAAGCCCGTCACATGCTATGAACCAATTGCCGCCTTTAAGCCTCTATATCCATGTACCTTGGTGTGTACGTAAGTGTCCATACTGTGACTTTAACTCGCACCAAGCGGATCGCTTTGAAGAGCACGGCAAGCTGCCCGAGCAAGCCTACCTTGATCAGCTGATCGCTGATTTGGAAGTAGATCTGCCGTTTGTCGCCGACCGCCCGATTCAAACGGCGTTTATTGGTGGCGGCACGCCAAGCTTAATGAGTGCCGATTTCTACTATCAGTTGTTTGATCGCCTGCGCGACAAACTCAACTGGGTCGACAACGCTGAAATCACCATGGAAGCCAACCCTGGTACTTTTGAGCAGGACAAATTCGCCCATTTTCGCCAAGCGGGCATTAACCGTTTGTCGATTGGCATCCAAAGTTTTCAGCCAAACCTGTTGAAAACCCTAGGAAGAATCCACAATCGCGAAGAAGCGATCGCCGCTGTGGATAAGTCTCGTCTAGCAGGCTTTGACAATATCAACCTAGACTTGATGCATGGTTTGCCGGATCAGAGCGTGGAAATGGCTTTAGAAGATCTAAAACTGGCCATTGCGTTGAACCCAGAGCACCTGTCTTGGTATCAATTAACCATCGAGCCCAACACCGAATTTTACCGTCGCCCACCGACATTGCCGGAAGACAACACCCTTTGGAATATCCAAGACGAAGGTCTTGCCCTGCTGGAACAGAGTGGTTACCACCAGTACGAAATCTCTGCCAATGCCAAGCAAGGTCGTCAGGCACAGCACAATTTAAACTACTGGCGTTTTGGCGATTATCTCGGTATTGGCGCTGGCGCTCATGGCAAAATCACGTTAAAAAATGGGGAAATATTTCGTACACGAAAGACTCGTCACCCCAATCATTACCTTAATAACCTACCTCAGGCACTGTCTATTAAAGAAGCAATAGAAGCCGAAGATCTGCCTCTAGAGTTCATGATGAACCGTTTGCGACTGTTCGAGGATTTTGCCCTAAAAGACTACGAAACCTACGCCTATCGTGCTGTTCCGATGAGCCTTAATGACGCTTGTGAGCAAGCAGTCAAACTTGGTTTACTGGATAATCGCGCCTGGCTAAATGGCATTGTAAGCACCAGTGACAAAGGTAAATTGTTTCTTAATGAGCTGCTTGAGCTCTTCCTGGATGAGTAAGCACCGGCCTTACAATTGTTTGACATCTAATTAATGAACTGCCATTCTCGCGGTCGTCATGACATCTGCGTCTCTTTTGACGTAAGTCATGGCGAATTCCGAAGCCATAAGCTCAATCCTTTGAGCACATAATAAAAATATACGATTTGCCTCTTATTAAGCTTCGCAAATCGTGCGCGATAATTGGAATGGCTGCTGATAGAAGTTGTGTTTTTCCTAAGCCGACACACGGCCTTCATTCCAATTGTTACCACCGAAGATCATTTGGGAGAAACAAGATGAACAAAGGACGACCCTCTGCAACGGGTCGAGAAGAGTACTTAACGGACTACAAGGTAGGCCAAGATAACGTACAATTTCTCGGATTAGATGTGCATAACCCTGTGTTTGGCATCACTGCTTTCATTATTTTTGCATTCGTCGTCGGCTCTATTGCCTTTCCTGAAAACGCCCGCGACGTCTTAATGACCGCTCGTGGCTGGTCAATCGATAACTTCGATTGGTTCTTTATGATCGCCGGCAACATCTTTGTTTTATTCTGCTTGGCGCTCATTTTCCTACCTATGGGTAAAATCCGTTTGGGCGGCACCAACGCCAAGCCAGAGCATTCGACATACGCTTGGTTCTGTATGCTGTTTGCCGCTGGTATGGGTATCGGCTTGATGTTCTGGAGTGTCGCTGAGCCAGTGGCCTACTACACAGGTTGGTACGGCACACCACTTAATGTGGAAGCGCGCACCCCAGAAGCGCACTACGTGGCCATGGGAGCCACCATGTTCCACTGGGGTCTTCACCCTTGGGCAATCTATGCTGTGGTTGCCTTAGCATTGGCTTTCTTTGCCTACAACAAAGGCCTACCGCTAACCATGCGTTCTGCCTTCTACCCGCTGTTTGGTGAGCGTGTTTGGGGGGTTTTAGGTCACTTCGTTGATATCCTAGCGGTAATCGCCACCATCTTTGGTTTGGCAACGTCACTTGGTTTTGGTGCACAACAAGCCACCAGTGGTTTGAACTTCCTATTTGGCATCCCAAATACCCTAATCACGCAAATCATTGTGATTGCAGTGGTAACAGGCATTACTATGATCTCGGTTGCACGTGGTCTTGAAGGCGGCGTGAAGATCCTATCCAACCTTAATATGATCATTGCTGCGTTGCTTGCCGCATTCGTATTAATCGTTGGCCACACCGCTGCCATCTTTGGCGTGATGGGCATGACGCTTGTGGGTTACGTAGAAAACATTATCCCGCTAAGTAACTGGATCGGTCGTGATGACCAAACCTTCTACCATGGCTGGACTGTATTCTACTGGGCGTGGTGGATCAGCTGGTCACCATTCGTCGGTATGTTTATCGCCCGTGTATCTCGTGGTCGTACGGTACGTGAGTTCATCATTGCCGTGCTATTAGTACCTACGATTATCTCTGTGATCTGGATGTCGATCTTCGGCGGTTCAGCGATTGAGCAAGTACAGCAAGGTACTGGCGCTTTAGCGGGCGGTATCAGTGAAGTGTCTCTGGCCATGTTCCAAATGTTTGAGCAGCTACCACTGACGTCCATTATCTCGTTGATCTCTATCCTATTGGTATTGGTCTTCTTCGTAACCTCGGCGGACTCAGGTTCCTTGGTAATCGATGGTATTACGGCCGGCGGTAAAACCGATGCCCCAGTCACACAGCGTATTCTTTGGGCCACTCTAGAAGGTATCATTGCGGTAGCCTTGTTGGTCGGTGGTGGCTCTGAAGCCCTAACAGCCATTCAAGCGGCAGCGATTACCATCGGTTTACCGTTTACCCTGCTGATGCTGATCATGTGTCTGGGTCTGTACAAAGGTCTGAAGTCCGATCTTAAGTTTGTGAAGTAGCAAATTTAGAGACAATCGGGCGTATTAAAGGCGGGCTTATCCCGCCTTTATTGTTTTTGTCACAAAGTTTGGTTTATACTGGCGCTCCTCTTAAGGGAGTAATCTTCTTCTTTGATGAAGATCCTTTGTCAACACAATTGAGCCTCAAGCTCATGGCAAAGGAGTCCATAGTTACCAGCTTTGGATTGATGAGACTTAAGACGTACGCTTGTCTCAGGTGGGCACAGGCCGTTCGTCTTATGTTTAATCGCCCACCGTTGGATATAACTAATGGAAGCCGTCCTAACTTCGATTACCACCGTTGCTCTTGCTGAAATGGGTGATAAAACCCAGCTTTTAGCGTTATTTCTTGCTGCGCGTTTCTCCTCAAAGTTCCAAATTGTGCTTGGCATCATTGCCGCCACCATCATTAACCATTTAATCTCTGCGTGGTTTGGCGTACAGATTACCAACTGGGTACCTGCTGCTTGGTTAAACTGGTTGATCGGTGCTAGCTTTATTGCTGTAGGTCTATGGATCCTTATTCCGGATAAGGATGATAGCGAAGACAGTAAATTCATGAAGTCTGGCGCGTTTATCGCCACATTTATCTTGTTTTTCATTGCGGAAGTGGGCGACAAAACCCAGATTGCTACCGTATTATTAGCTGCTAACTATCATTCGGTGCTATGGGTAACCGTTGGCTCAACGATTGGTATGCTGATCGCTAACGTTCCTGTTGTATACGCTGGTCAATGGCTTATGCAACGAATTGATCCCAAGAAAACACGTATCGCGGCATGTGTTTTGTTCGTTGTGATGGGATTAGTAGCCATTCTCTACCCTGCCGTTTAAGCGAGGACACTTATGGACGTCGAACTCTCAGAAATTTTGGATACCCTGTGTGAGTACGCCCCATTTGCGGACTTAAAAGATGAGCCTATCTTGCAAGAGATGGTGAAAGATATCGAGATCCAATACCTGCGAGTCGGGGAATGGGCGATCGCGCCAGAAGCGCGTAACGATAACTTATTTTTTATTCGCTCTGGTGCGATTGAAACAAAGAACAAGAGTGGCAAGTTACTACGTCGCATGCATGAAGGGGATGTGTTTGGCTCCTCTTCGCTGCTACGTGGCGGCCGTTCTTCGCATACTATGCGCGCATTGGAAGATACCCTGCTGTATCGCATTCCAGCACGTTGGTTTATTCAATTTTACAGTGAGTTCGACTCTTTCTCTGACTTCTTTGAGCTATCAAAAGAAGTCCGTCTGAAGACAGCGATGGACAATCAGTCTTCAGATTTATCTTTGATGACCTGCCCAGTGCATTCCTTGCTGCGCCGTCCACCGATTACCGCGAGCCATGATGTGGACATCAAAACCGCTGCAAACATCATGGCCAATGAGCGCGTGTCATCGCTTTTGATCACACAAAATGATGCCTTGGTAGGGATTTTAACCGACCGCGATTTACGTAACCGAGTAGTAGCCAAAGGTCTGCCACTAGACGTGCGCGTCGATATGATCATGACCCAAGACCCAGTGACTGTGGATGCTGGCGACTTTGCCTCAGAAGCCGTACTGAAAATGATGGCCACTAACATTCACCACCTGCCGGTAGTGAAAAATGATCGCCCAGTTGGGGTGATCAGTACCGGTGACTTGGTACAGCGTGAAAGCCATGGCTCAGTGTACGTCATCAGCGATATTTACAAGCAAGAAGACGTGGAAGGCTTGGTGCAAATCAGCAAGAAGATGGACCACGTCTTTACCCAACTGGTGAATGCCGACGCCAACACGCAAATGATTGGTAACGCCATGTCGCACATTGGCGTGGCCTTTGTGAAACGCTTGCTGCAGTTGGCAGAACGCGAATTCGGCCCTGCGCCGATTCCTTACTGTTTCCTAGCGCTTGGTTCTCAGGCCCGGGAAGAGCAAATCATCAGCACCGACCAAGACAACGCGCTGATCTTGCATGACAGTTACGATAAAGCCATCCACGGTGATTACTTCCGCGAGTTGAGTGATTACGTCTGTAAGAACCTAGATCGCTGTGGTTACCCACTGTGTACTGGTGACATCATGGCAATGAACCCACGCTGGCGCCTAAGCCTATCGGATTGGAAGAATACTTTCGCCGAGTGGATTGAAAAGCCGAAAGCCGAAGCGCTGCTACATGTATCGATCTTCTTCGATTTACGTGGCATCTACGGCGATAAGACGCTTGCACGCCAGCTAAACAGCCATATCCGCGAACTTGCGAAAGCCAACAAAGGTTTCTTGTCAGCGCTGGCTCGTAACGCCAACCAACGCACGCCACCATTGGGCTTCTTCCGCCAATTCGTATTGGATGGCGAAGGTAAGCAATCACGCACCTTCAACTTGAAGTCTCGTGGTATTGCTCCAATTGCGGACTTGGTACGCGTGCATGCCCTAGCACTAGGTTCTAACAAGCTGAATACCTTTGAGCGATTAGAAGACATTGAAGAAGCTGGCGTGATGCCCGACGGCCGTGCTCGCGACTTAATCCTAGCGCTTGAGATGATTGGTATGGTGCGCATCAAGAACCAGAAGAATCAGATCGAGAATGGCGATTCACCGAACAACAATGTGAACCCTGAGACCTTGTCCGAATTCGAACGTCGTCACCTGCGTGATGCCTTCAACATCGTTTCTCGTCAACAGGAATTCCTAAAATACCGATACCCAGGAAAAGGCTAGCCGTTGTACATGACCCCGAAGAACGTACCGGAAAACTGGCAGGAAGCTTATGCCAAGCTCGCGCAGGAGTGTCAATCTCCTGCCTTGCGCCGATTTTATGAAGCAGGTGTCCCTGGCTTAGATAAACCGTTAGCAGATACGCCCTTGGTCTCACTGGATATTGAAACCACAGGGCTTGACCCTAGCAAAGACGATGTCATCAGCATTGGTTTAGTGGACTTCAATCTGGAGCTGATTCGCTTAAACAGCGCCCGTTACTGGTTGACGAAACCGCACGGTCCGCTCACACCTGAGTCGGTCACCATTCATGAGATTACCCACTCTGAAATCCAAGACGCACCGCGTCTATCAAGTTTGATGGATGACTTCCTAGAAGCGATTGCCGGTAAAATCGTGGTGGTGCATTGCGCCGCCATCGAGCGTCCTTTTCTTTATGAAGCGGCCATGAAACACTTTGGTGAACCTTTGATGTTCCCGATGCTGGACACCATGGGGATTGAGGCCAACATTATCCATAAGCCTTGGTGGCAACGCTTTGGACGCCAGCCCTCGCTACGCTTAGATGCCTGCCGTCAACGTTATAACTTGCCCCGTTATCGTGCTCATCAGGCACTGATGGATGCGGTTTCCTGTGCCGAGTTGTTTCAGGCTCAGGCAGCCCATCATTTGACGAAAGAGCACCTTACCTCTGAGTACTGCTGCTAAGGTGCTCTCTCAAATAGTTAAGCTAACTTCGCATAGTAGACTTGGTACGCTGGCAGTGTCAGCGTCGAGCCTTCTAAAATTGCGCTAAAACCATGTCCTTCCAACGCCTCTGCCACCGGGAAAGGCAGTTCAGCGGACTGTTGTTGGCCCGTCAGATTGACCACCACCAACACTCGGTCTTCGGCGTAGCTACGAGTAAAGGCCAACAAGTCATCATTTTGCACGTCAGCAAACATCATATCCCCGAGCACTAAAGCGCGCTGTTGCTGGCGCCACTGAATCAGTCGACGCACATGCTGCAACATGGAATCCGGCTGGGCTTCTTGTTGCGCTACACTCAAGGGTAAATGCCTCGCATCCACTGGCAACCAAGGCTCAACGGTCGAGAAACCTGCGAACGCCTGATCGTTCCACACCATCGGCGTACGACAGCCATCACGGCCTTTAAACACTGGCCACAGGGGAATGCCATAGGGGTCTTGAATGCGTTCAAAGGGAACGTCCGCTTCCGGTAGGCCGAGCTCTTCTCCTTGATACAAACACACGCTGCCACGCAAGGAGATGATCAAGGCTAATATCGCCAGTGGATACTGAACGGGATCTTCCTCTGCCCCCCAACGGGTACGCATGCGCACCACATCATGATTGGACACCGCCCAGCAGGGCCAGCCATCACGAACACTGTCATTGGTGGTACGAATCACATGACGCAGAAATTCTGGCGAGCGCAGTTTATTCAGTAGCTCAAAGGTGTAAGCCATATGCAACTTATCGCCACCATCCGTGTATTCCTCCATGCGCTTCAGCGGAAAGTCATCACCGATTTCCCCGACCGTGGTTGAGCCTGGAAATTCATCCATCAAGGCACGTAGTTCTTGGAGAAACGCTAGGTTTTCGGGACGACTGAGATCGTACACATGCCGTTGATAAGTATAAGGATTGTCCTCTGGCGCCCCTTTGGTTTTCGGCTCGCCTGGCGCCAATGGCGGGTTATCTTCTAAGCCTTGGCTATGGAAATAAAAGTTCACCGTGTCCAGGCGGAAACCATCCACCCCAAGCTCGAGCCAAAAACGCATATTGTCCAAATGCACTTTACGCACGTCCGGATTATGGAAGTTAAAGTCTGGCTGGGATTCAAGAAAGTTATGCAAATAATACTGCAAGCGGCGGCTGTCCCATTTCCAAGCACTGCCACCAAAGATCGACAACCAGTTATTTGGCGGTGTGCCGTCGGGCTTAGGATCCGCCCACACGTACCAATCGGCTTTTGCATTGGTACGATCTTGGCGGCTTTCTTCAAACCAAGGATGCAGATCGGAAGAGTGACTAATCACCTGATCGACCATGACTTTTAAGTCCAGCTCATGGGCTCGGGCAATCAGTCGTTTGAAATCCGCTAACGTACCGAACATAGGATCGATGTCACGGTAATCACTGACATCGTAACCAAAGTCTTTCATTGGCGAGGTAAAAATCGGTGACAGCCAGATGGCATTCACACCGAGTGAAGCAACGTAATCCAACTTATCGGTGATACCGGCCAAATCACCAATACCATCGCCATTGGCATCCATAAAACTGCGCGGATAAATCTGATAGATGATTCCGCCTTGCCACCAGTTCAACTCCATCGCTTCACTCCTTTAAGTGTTACACAGCCCTGCTGTGTGATTGTGACTGATTAGAAGGTTGCCAAACGCGCTTGGGCTTGTTCAAGGTTAGGCAAGGATGGGTAGGCCCCTGCCTTGGTCACCGAGTCTGCTCCACATGCCACGGCAAAGCGGATACAGGCTTCTAATTCGGCTTCATTAAATGCTTTGAGTGACTCGCGATCGCCACCACGTTCTGCTAATTGATACAGTAAACCACCGACAAACGCATCCCCTGCTGCCGTAGTATCTTTTACTTCCACTTTTGGCGCGGCGATTTCACCTTGGCCATTGGCGGTAAAGTAACGCACTGGGTTACCCCCATCGGTTAATACGAACAGGGAAACTCCACCGGCCAATAATTCTTGGATCAGATTAAGCGGCTCGTTCGATAAGACCTCTAGCTCTTCTAAGCTGGCTTTGATCACATCCCCTTGGCGCATCCAAGCGATCACGCGATCCGTGTCCACGCGGTGATCTGGCCACAGGTTAATGCGCAGGTTGACATCAATACTGACGATCCAACCGGCTGCCTTGGCCATCACAATACCCGCCATGGTCGCGGACGTAATGTCCGCATCGGTTAATGTGTTAGAGCAGGTATGAAACACCCCCTGTGGTGCGTAAAACCATTCGCTTTTAAAGTCTTCACGGCGAAACAACATATCCGCTGATGGGTTGCGGTAAAACTCAAAACTGCGCTCACCAGTGCTGTCTAAGCTAACAAACGCCAGTGCGGTTTTCGCTTCCTTGGTCATCAGCATGCTGTCGGTCTGCACGCCGTAGCTTTCCAGAGAGTCTTTTAGGAAATGGCCAAAAGCATCGTCGCCGACCTGACCGGCAAAATGGCTATTCCCACCTAAACGGGCCACTGCCACCGCCACGTTGGCGGGCGCTCCACCAGGGAATTTAGTGAAGGACTCCTGTCCATCTAGGCCGGTTTGACCATTGGAAAGGAAATCGATTAGGGCTTCACCGAACGCCATTACTTTTGTCATCATCGTCTTGTCTCTCTGTTATTGTTACTATCAGCCTAGCAGGTCCGCACGGCAAATATGTCTAAAACGCCATGACTAAATACATGTTACTATAGCGCTTACAGACCGTTACCGACTCTATTATCAGTGCCGTTGGTTAACAAACGGTTTCTTGCTAGACTCTTTTCCATATCTGATCATTTATCACCCAGAATAGGTTTTTATGACAAAAGCTAAATGCGTCTTCGTTGTTGATGACGACAATGAGATTCGCTCTCTACTGCAATCTTACCTAGAGAAAAACCAGTATCGCGTTCTTACAGCTGATTCTGGCGAATCATTTTTAGCCGCATTTAAACCGGACTTGGGTGTTGATTTAGTGATTCTGGATGTACGTCTACCAGGAGCCGATGGCTTTTCGGTGTGTCGCACCCTGCGCACCCAATCCAATGTGCCAGTAATCATGCTAACCGCCAACTCAGATGAAATGGACCGTATTATCGGTTTAGAAATCGGCGCTGACGATTACCTTGCCAAGCCCTTTAACCCACGTGAACTACTGGCCCGTATTAAAGCGATCCATCGTCGTATGGAACAAGTGAATGAGGTGCCGGAACAAACGATTAGCGCCCCTCAGGAAACCTATCGTTACTACCGCTTTGCTCAGTTTAAGCTCGATACCTTAACCCGTGAATTGTGGGTCGATGGCGTCAAAGAGTCGTTAAGCGGTGCCGATTACAACCTACTGATGTTGTTTGTCACCAATCCAGGTAATGTCTTGTCACGGGATTACATCGCGGAAAATACTCGCGGCCGTGATACCACACCGCTGGATCGTTTTATCGATGTGCACGTCAGTCGTCTGCGCCAGCGTTTGCGAGAAGATGCCCGTCAGCCGCAACTGATCAAAACCGTGCGTGGCCAAGGTTACATTCTGACCGCCAAGGTTGAAGCCAGCGATCATGACCGCGACGAAGAGAATTAAACGCTGGTTCCAGTCCCTGACTGGGCAAATTGTCTTGATCATGACCTTTGGCGTGGCCGCCATGCAGCTGATCGGTTCTTCCATTTGGTTGCATCAAGTGGAAGCCGACACTCGGGAAAACGTGCTGGAAGTCTCCAAGCATATGGCATTTCGTATTGCCGCCACAGTCAGTTATTTCACTTCCTTGCCGCAAAACTACCGCCATATCGTCATTGATCAACTACAAGACATGGGCGGCACCCGCTTCTTTGTCACCCTTAACCGCGAAGAGATTCTGATCAACCCAATTCCTGATTCGCCGTTAAAAGACATTGTGAAGGACCAAGTGCAAGGCACCTTAGAGAAGCAGCTAGGCATCAGCAATGCCAAGATCGCCTTCTCCAGTCCAGATGATTTGCATGTGATCAACAACCACACGCGCTTGGTGGATTTGCCAGAGCGTTGGGGCCATCACAGTTTGTTAGTCAAACCGCTAACGCCGCCGATTATCGTGATTCAGATTCCGATCAATGACTCGGATTGGTTGTATTTGGCCAGCTTAATGCCCGATCCTTACTTTCTTGAGGAAACCTCACCACTGAGTCGCGATCGCGTCTTTTCTTTGATCGTTTCGGTCACGACTGTGTTGCTGCTGACCTTATTGATCTTACGCCGTACCACACGACCTTTGGCGATTTTGGCCCGTGCCGCAGAACGTTTTGGCCAAGGGGACTTTAAGCCGTTACGTGAAGAAGGCGCTCTCGAAGTACGCCACACGGCCCATGCCTTTAATGATATGCAAGCGCGTATCCAGCGTTACCTAAATGACCGTGAAAAGCTGTTTGCCGCCATCTCTCATGACCTAAAAACCCCAATCACGCGCTTACGTTTACGGGCGGAAATGCTCGATGAAGAAGACGTTCGCGAAGCCATGATTCGTGATCTGGAAGATTTGGATTTGTTAGTAAAAGGCGCAATTCAGAGCGTAAAAGAGACAGATATTCACGAAAATCGCGTTGAAATTGACATTATGCGCTTTCTTCAGGATATCCAGCAAAGCGCTAATCAGCTGACCGATGCGGTCACCATCCAAGGCGAGCTGTTATCGCCCTATATAGGCAAACCCTTAGCCATCCGCCGCTGCCTCGGCAACCTGATCGACAACGCGCTTTACTATGGCCATAAGGCCGATATCCAGATCGAGGACAGCGAAGACGAGCTCTGCATTCACATTTGCGATAACGGCCCAGGCATCCCAGATACCAAGATGGACGATGTGTTTCAGCCCTATACACAACTGGCGGCCTCCGGCAGTGGCCGTACTGGCAGTGTTGGTTTAGGTTTGAGTATTGCGCGCAATATTGCCCGCGCTCACGGCGGTGAAATCACCTTAAGGAACCGTGACCAAGGCGGTTTGGAAGTGCGTCTGTGGCTACCGCGCCACTGACAGTTTTTTCTGTTTGAGCATGTCAAAGATCACATCGTGGGGCTGGGGTTTAGAGAACAAATAACCTTGCCCCTTGTGACACCCCTGCTGAGCCAATTCCAGCGCTTGTGTCTCTGTCTCAATTCCTTCGGCCACCAAATCTAAGCCCAATCCTTCAGACAAAAACACAATCGCTTGGGTAATCATAGGATCTGACAAGGACTCTTCACTGTGGGCCGAGACAAAGCAGCGGTCGATCTTGATGCGGTCAATCGGCAAGCTTTTTAGATAACGCATGGAGGAGTAGCCGGTACCAAAATCATCAATCGCAATGCCCACGCCTGCCTTACGAATTTCTGTCAGGGCATATAAGCTGGCAATACCACTGTCGACAAACACTTCTTCGGTCAACTCCAGCATCAGACAGCCCGCAGGAATCTGGTACTTCTGTACCACTTCTTTGACAATTTCTTCAAAGCCAGCTTGGCGCAAATGGCGTGGCGATACGTTCACCGACATACTCAGCAGTAACCCTTCATCCAACCACAAACGCAGTTGCTTACAGGCAGCTTCCAGCACCCATACCCCCAAGGCTCCAATCAGTCCGACCCGATTGGCCTCTTCAATAAAATCCCCCGGCATCAGCAAATTGCCTTCTGGCAAACGCCAGCGGATTAAGGCTTCCACACCGTGAATACTATGATCATCAAGGGATAAAATCGGTTGGTAATGTAGCTCAAATTCGTCGTTCAACAAGGCTCGATTCAAGCCATTTTCCACGCGCGTTTCTTTGTGCAAGCGCGCCTGCAAACTGTCGCTGAACACCATGAAATGACGCATGCTCTCTTGCTTCTTACATTCATAGAGCGCCATGTCTGCTTTGCGCATCAGTTCAGAGACTGTGCTGCCTTGTTCAGGATACAGAGCAATGCCAAGACTTGCCGACACTTCTAAATGTTTGCAGTCAATGACCGCATGACGTGACACCTGTGCCAGAACTTTACTGGCAATGCCGTTGAGATCGTCTATGTCGTTAATATTATCAAGCAGTAAGGTAAATTCATCGCCACCCACCCGCGCCACGAAATCACTGCCTCGAATGGTTTCTTGAATACGCTTACCCACTAGGGTCAGTAGCATATCGCCCACATGATGCCCTAAGGTATCGTTGACGTTTTTAAAGCGATCTAGATCGAGAAAGGCGATGGCAAGGCGGGTTTTATTACGTTTGGCGCGGGCAATCGCCAGCTCCGCATGCTCTTCAAAAATTAAGCGGTTACCAAGGCCCGTTAACGGATCACGTTTGATCAGTTGTGAGATCTGTTGCTCGGTACGTTTGCGCTCAATCGCATGGCGAATACTACGTTCCAGCAAGGCCGTGGTAAGTTCATCTTTGGGAATAAAATCGGAGGCACCTAATTGCATCAGCACGTCATCCAGTTCCGACTCGGCCACGCCCGTGAGCACCACTATCGGTGTTTCCACACCAATCAGTTTCACATGCTTGAATAAATCGGTCGCGGTATGACCATCGAGGAAGTAGTCACAGAGAATGGCATCGAACTTCTGCTCCACCAAGATTTTGGTCGCTTCATCAAAGTGTGCCACGTGGGTGAGTTCGAAATGCGTGCGCGATGCGTGCGCCAAATAGGTACGCAGGAGAATATAATCCTCGTAATCGTCTTCGATCACTAGTACTGATAAGCTGGTGTTATCCATTCTTCCCTCTAGCCCTTTTTCTCTATCCAACGTCCGTACAAAGCCATTAGCTTATCCGCTAACTCTTTTACGCTATCTGGTTTACCTATATGAGCATTGGCGCCGAGCGCTAAACTTCTCGCTTGCTCTTCTCTCGTGTCCGAAGTGGACAGTACAATGATAATTAACGCATCGTATCGACTGTCCGCCCGCAGCTCTTTAAGCCACTCTAGCCCTGTTTTCACCGGCATATTTAAATCGAGCAATAACATCAGAGGAGCAACCTGCACTTGCTCAGGATACGCCTTTTCTAAGTAGTCTGAAAAAGCCTTACTGGTCTGAAAATGCTCAAATGACCAATTCGCATCGATTCTCTTTAATGCCGTACGCACCAAAAATGCATCTTCTAGATCGTCATCAAGCATCAACAAGCGCGGTTGTGTTGCTTTAACTTCCATCGTTCATTGCCATTTTTTTAGGTAGTTCAATAATCATAGTCGTGCCCACGCCCTCTTCGGATCGAGCCGTAATCGAGCCGCCGTGACGCACCACAATTTTGCGGCAAATTGCCAACCCCATGCCGGTCCCCGAGTAAGATTGCTTATCGTGCAAGCGCTTGAACACATCAAAGATCTGCTCGGCAAACTCTTGGGCAAAACCAATACCATTATCTTTTACTTTCAAGTACACAAAATCATCGTCTTGATTACCCGAAATGGTAATCACAGGCGCCCGATCAGGCGCGCGGTACTTGATGCTATTGCCAATTAAGTTCTGAAACAGCTGACGTATTTGCACCGGATCCCCGTTGATATCCGGCAAGGCCTCGGCGATTTGAATATCCGCTTGGGATTCGTCCACCGACAGCTGCAAGTCTTCTAACACTTCGTCTAACAAAAGGTTCAAGCGCAGCGGTTTAAACGGGTTGGCCTTAGAGGTGACACGGCTGTAGGCTAATAAGTCTGACAATAGGTCTCGCATACGATGCGCCGCATTGACGATATAGCCTGAGAACACCTTACCTTCTTGGTTAAACTCGCCGTATTCCCCTTCTTGTAACAGTGTAGAAAAGGAAATGATTTTACGCAGGGGCTCGCGCAAATCATGAGAGGCAATAAAGGCAAATTCTTGTAGCTCACGGTTCGACAATTCCAGTGCCTCGTTACGCTTATGAATACTCTTTTCATAGGCTTTGCGCTCACTGATATCGACCACGGCGGCCACAATTTCGGTACCACTTTCTAGCTCAACTGGGTGAAGACCCACTTCTAGAGGTACATAAGAGCCATCGAAGCGCGCGCCATATAAATCTCGACGGGCGCCCATCTTGCGCTTCGAGGGATGCGCCTGAAACTCGGAGCGATCCACCACATGTCGTTCACGGAACTCATTCGGTACCAAGCTCTCGACCGACTGGCCGACCAGCTCTTCTGCTTCACAGCGAAAAATAGACGCCACCATACTGTTGGCTTGTGTAATGATTCCATCTCGGTTCACCACCAACATGCCATTAGGTGCCGACTCGAAAATACTGGCCATGCGCTTTTGTGCTTGAGCCGTGGCGTGCACTTCTTGCTCCAGTTTACTTTGGATTTCCTGCAGCTCCTGCGTACGCTGATCCATGGCACTTTCCAACGAATCAGAGAGGCGACGTAGTTCTTCTTCCACTGCTTGGCGCCGCTGCACTTCCTCCTGTAGTCGTTGATTGCTATCGAGCAAATACTGCGAGCGCTTGCGCTCACGCCAACTAAAGCCAAATGACATTACGATTAGAGTAATAACGAAGCCAATCAGAACAACGAGATCAAGCAGAGTGAATACATGAGCCTCCATGACGCCTCCTTGGCGATATTTGTACCCAATAGCCTACCCATTATAGATGAAGATCAGAGGTGCACTTTGTGAAGATTTGCAATCAGGCTCAATCAGAAAAAACTAATAAGCCTCTCAGGGTTGCAAGACTTTGATACATTTGGTTGCTCTACTTTACCACCCGCGTGCATAAGGTTTGCTACATTTGCACTATCTAGGTGCGCATTTTTTATGCTGATGTCCTAGATTAAAAACAACAACGTTAGTTACAGAGATCCATAACAATAAAAAGGGTTACTGACCATGAAGAAAATTGCATTAGGTTTGTCTAGTCTTGCCATTTCTGTTGCTGCGGCAACAGCGCATGCAGGTGAAGTAGAAGTTCTACACTGGTGGACATCCGGTGGTGAAGCCAAGTCAATCAACGTGTTGAAAGAGTTGATGACCGAACAAGGCCACACTTGGAAAGACTTCGCAGTAGCAGGTGGCGGCGGTGAATCTGCAATGACCGTGCTAAAATCTCGCGCCATCGCGGGTAACCCGCCTGCAGCGGCTCAAATCAAAGGCCCTACCATTCAAGAATGGGGCGATCTAGGCTTCCTAACCAATCTGGATTCCGTGGCGGAAAAAGGCCAATGGGATAACGTTCTGCCAAAAGTCGTTAGCAATGTCATGAAATACGACGGCCACTATGTGGCAGCACCGGTAAACGTGCACCGCGTAAACTGGTTATGGGCCAACCCTGAAATCTTCAAAAAAGCGGGCGCTTCTATCCCAACCACTTGGGATCAATTCTTTGAAGCGGCTGACAAAATCAAAGCCGCAGGTTTCACGCCATTGGCTCACGGTGGTCAGGCTTGGCAAGACGCCACTCTGTTTGAAGCCATTGCTTTAGCAAAAGGCTCTAAATTCTACAACGCTGCGTTTGTTGAGCTAGACGATGCCACGCTACGTGGTGCGGACATGGTTGACGTATTCAAAACCTTCAAGAAAACCCACGACTACGTAGACTCAGGTTTCTCTGGCCGTGACTGGAACATCGCTACTTCGATGGTGATCAACGGTGACGCGGCGATGCAAATCATGGGTGACTGGGCTAAAGGTGAATTCACCGCAGCAGGCAAAAAAGCCGGCATTGACTACGTTTGTTACGCGGCGCCAGGCACTAGCGGCCAATTCACGTTCAACATCGACTCCCTAGCCATGTTCCAAGTGGATGACGAAGGTTCGCAAAAAGCACAACAAGACCTTGCGCGCTTGATGCTTGAGCCAACTTTCCAAGAAACCTTCAACCTAAACAAGGGTTCGATTCCAGCACGTTTGAACATGCCACGTGACAAGTTTGATACCTGTGCCCACGCGTCCATGGATGCCTTCCTAGCTAGCTCAACAACCAACGACCTAGTACCAAGTATGGCGCACGGCATGGCCGTTAGCTCAATGGTACAAGGTGCGATCTACGACGTGGTAACGAACTTCTACAACAGCGAATCTATGACTGCTGAAGAAGCCGTTGACCGTCTCGCTCGCGCTGTACAAGCCAGCATGTAATACGCGTTAAAATCGAGGCCAATCATAGGGTTGGCCTCCTTCTCTCCTCTAAAGTAGAAGCGCCCTAATATGAATAATAATGCCGCCAAAGCTGGGTCTGGAGCGACTCAAGCTGGTCGTCCTGCACGCCTAAGTTTGGCCGACTGGATGCCCAAAATCGTCATGGCACCGACCGCTGTTGCAGCGATCGTGTGTATCTACGGCTATATGATATGGACTGCCGTACTCTCTTTTACCAACTCTCGTATGCTGCCAACCTATAAGTTCGTTGGCTTTGAACAATACGAGCGTTTATTTATGAACGACCGCTGGTTAGTGGCGCTGTCCAACCTTGGTGTGTTTGGTGGTTTGTTCATCCTCATCTGTTTGTTCTTGGGCGTGATGCTGGCGATTTTTCTTGATCAGAAAATTCGTGCAGAAGGGGCGATTCGTACCATTTATCTTTACCCAATGGCGATTTCCTTCATCGTTACCGGTACCGCTTGGAAGTGGTTGTTGAACCCAACCAACGGCATTGAAAAAATGATGATCGAATTGGGCTTCGAAGATTTCCGCTTTAACTGGTTATCTGACCCTGACATGGTGGTTTACTGTTTGGTCATCGCGGCCGTATGGCAAGCCTCTGGCTTCGTGATGGCCTTATTCCTAGCGGGCCTTCGTGGCGTTGACAACGAGATGATCAAAGCGGCACAACTAGACGGCGCGAGCATTTTTACCACCTACCGTCGCATTATTTTGCCTTCCCTAAAACCGGTTTTCTTCAGTGCTTTGGTGATCCTATCGCACATTGCGATCAAGAGTTTCGACTTGGTTGCGGCCTTGACCAACGGTGGCCCAGGTTACTCTTCTGATCTACCGGCCAACTTTATGTACGCCCACGCCTTTACCCGTAGCCAGATCGGTCTAGGTGCCGCATCCGCGATGGTGATGTTGGGCTGCGTGCTAGCGATTCTTGTTCCTTACTTGTACTCAGAACTACGAGGTGAGCGCCATGAGTAATCTTGCAAAACGCCAAACCTCAACCCTAGATAAAGTACTACGTGTTGTTCTATACGCAGCATTGCTGACCATGGCCGCAGTGTATCTAGCGCCGTTCGTGGTAATGCTACTCACGTCTTTAAAAGACGTAGAAGAAATTCGTACCGGCACCCTGCTGTCGCTGCCAGGTTCATTGAACTTTGATGCTTGGTCAAAAGCGTGGAGCGGTGCCTGTACAGGCAGCCAATGTGAAGGCATGGCGCCCTACTTCTTAAACTCGTTCCAGATCGTAATTCCTGCGGTGGCGATTTCCACTTTGTTGGGCGCACTTAACGGCTACGTCATTTCCCATTGGAAATTCAAAGGCAGCGATGTGTTCTTCGCAGCCTTGTTGGTGGGCTGTTTCATCCCCTTCCAAGTCATCCTACTGCCTATGGCTCGTACTTTGGGTTGGTTGGGTATCGCTAACACCACTACAGGTTTGGTGATGGTACACGTGATTTACGGTGTGGCGTTCACGACCTTGTTCTTCCGTAACTTCTATCAGTCTATCCCAGGAGAATTGGTGAAAGCTGCGCGTCTAGACGGTGCCGGTTTCTTCACTATCTTCTACCGTATTATCTTGCCGGTATCGACGCCAATCATCGTCGTAACGGTTATTTGGCAGTTCACGCAAATCTGGAACGACTTCCTATTTGGCGTGGCGTTCTCTGGCTTCGACACACAACCTGTGACGGTAGCTCTTAACAACCTTGTCAACACCAGCTTCGGCGGTAAGGAATACAACGTCGATATGGCCGCAGCCATCATCGCTGCCTTACCTACGCTAGTGGTGTACATCTTAGCGGGTAAATACTTCGTACGCGGTCTAACTGCGGGTGCGGTGAAAGGCTAAGGCTTAAAGGTTTATTTAATAAGGTTGACGGCCCGCGACGACATCCGCTGGCCAGTGAAAGAATTTGGAGAAAGAATCATGGCAAGTTTAACGATTGATAATGTAAAAAAACGCTACGGCCAAACGGAAATCCTAAAAGGCATTAATATCTCGATTGAAGCGGGTGAATTCCTAATCTTGGTCGGCCCTTCTGGCTGCGGTAAATCGACTCTGATGAACTCGATTGCCGGCCTAGAAGACGTTTCAGAAGGTCGCATCCTCATCGGCGATAACGACGTTACCTACGCCAGCCCAAAAGACCGTGACATCGCCATGGTGTTCCAGTCTTACGCCCTATACCCAAACATGACGGTGGCTGAAAACATCTCCTTTGGCCTTGAGATGCGTAAAGTGCCAAAAGAAGAGCGTGATGCAGAAGTACAGCGCGTGGCGGAGATGCTACAAATCGGCCATCTGCTAAAGCGTAAGCCAGCGCAACTATCCGGCGGTCAGCGTCAACGTGTGGCCATGGGCCGCGCCCTAGCCCGCCGTCCTAAGATGTACCTATTTGACGAGCCGCTATCGAACCTAGATGCCAAGCTGCGTGTGGAAATGCGTACTGAAATCAAGAAGCTACACCAAAAGCTGGGCACCACCATCGTTTACGTAACCCACGATCAGATCGAAGCCATGACTTTGGCTGATCGTATCGCGGTGATGAAAGACGGTGAAGTACAACAACTGGGCACACCACAGGAAATCTACGACAACCCAACGAACTTGTTCGTCGCAGGCTTTATGGGTTCACCCGCGATGAACTTCGTACCAGCGAAAGTTATCGAGCAAAACGGTACTTACGCCCTAGAACTTCAAGCCAGCAAACCAACCGTGGTGCCATTCCCAAAACCAGACAGCCTAAAAGCCTACGCGGGCAAAGAAATCCTACTGGGCCTACGTCCTGAAATGATCACTGAGCCTCAGCCACACAAAGACGGCAAAGAGTTTGTCGTGACCGCTGAGGTGGATGTGGAAGTGACGGAACCAATGGGTGCCGACACCATGGTGCTAACCCGTATCCAAGATGCCGAAGTAAACTGTCGCTCCAACCCTGCCTACCCAGTCAAAGCAGGTGAAACCATTGCCATGATGTTTGATACGTCAAAAGCGGTCGCCTTTGATAAAGACTCTGGAAAACGTATCGACCTCTAACTTTAGCCGTTATTTCGGTGAATGTTTGCCGGCCCTAGGGTCGGCTTTTTTTTGCGTATTTTCTGTACAAAAGGTCAGTTTTAGCCTCGAAGTTGTGACCTGCTTGGGTTACATTGTTTTACAAGTGAGCAGCCGTCTCACCATGGAACCTTGAAGCGCCGCTTCGTTGAATGAACTCGATCTCATAAGAAAGGACAACTGAATGAACGCAAATCGCTTGATCGCCCAATTTGCACTGTCGGGCGTGGTTATCGCTTTGGCGGGCTGTGCCAGTGTCAGCACTCCTGACGCCCCTAGCACACCCATGTGGCAAGCTGGCAAGGAATACCACCTGACTATTTTGCACACCAACGATCATCACGGTCGCTTCTGGCAAAACAGCAACGGCGAGTACGGCATGGCCGCTCGTAAAACGCTGATCGACAATATTCGTGAAGAAGTACTACTGGAAGATGGCAATACCTTGTTACTTTCTGGTGGCGACATCAATACTGGCGTACCCGAGTCGGATCTTCAGGATGCCGAGCCAGATTTCAAAGGCATGAATATGCTGAAGTATGACGCCATGGCTTTGGGTAACCATGAGTTCGACAATCCGATCGAAGTCCTGAAACAACAGCGTGAGTGGGCGGGCTTCCCCTTCTTATCCGCGAACATTATCGACAATAACACCGGCAAGCCCCTGTTTGATGCTTACAAAATCTTCACCGTTGATGACCTACGCATTGCTGTCGTAGGCTTCACCACCGATGACACAGTGAAAATCGGTAATCCAGAATACCTTGGTGGCATCACCATTAAATCCCCGATCGAAGTGGCACAAGATCTGATCCCCGTGCTAGAGCAACAAGCCGACCTGATCGTCGCGGTCACCCATATGGGACATTACGACGATGGTAACTACGGCGGCAATGCACCAGGCGATGTGACCCTTGCGCGCACCGTACCTGGCATTGATGTCATCGTCGGCGGTCACTCCCAAGATCCATTATTTGAGCCCGATGTGCAAAGCGGCACCCTGATCCTACAAGCCCATGAATGGGGCAAGTATGTGGGCCGTTTGGATATGACCATTAAAGATGGCCAAATCGTTGCATCGGATTACGAATTAATCCCAGTCAACCTGAAGAAAAAAGTCACCAAAGCGGATGGTTCCAGCGAGCGTGTCTTTATCGATAAAGAAATCGCCCAAGACCCAAGCATGCTGGCCATGCTGCAGCCTTTCCAAAACATTGGCCAAGATAAGCTCAACGTAGAGATCGGTTTCACCGATGGTCCCTTTATTGGTGAACGTGACACAGTTCGTGCCGAGGAAACCAACCTAGGTAACCTGATTGCCTCTGCCATGATGAAAAAGGTACATGCGGATGTGGCAGTTATGAACTCGGGCGGTATTCGTGATGGCATTCCGGCGGGCAAGATCACCTACAAATCCGTATTGCTGGTTCAGCCATTCGCAAACGGTCTGTCGTACGTGGATCTAAACGCCGAGGAGCTGACCAATTACCTATCTGTCGTGGCAGGAAAAGAAGCCGGCACAGGTGCTTTTGCGCAAACCCGTGGCGTCTCCTTGGTCATGAAAGATGGTAAAGCCACCAACATTAAAGTGGGCGGCAAAGCTCTCGAAGCAGGCAAAACCTACCGCATCGCTATGAACAGCTACACCGCCAGCGGTGGTGATGACTACCCGAAAGTAAGCGACCATAAAAACTACGTTAACTCAGGTTATGTGGACGCCGACGTGTTAGTGGAATACATCAAAGATTACTCACCTATCATGATCAGTGATTACAAAGCCACCGGTGACGTGGTTCGTTAAACCTTCCGATCCCATACCAAAGGGCAGCCTGCCCTTTGGTATTTCTTGATCCATATCCCCTTCTTATATATTTAGCACTTTCTAATATTTAAAAGCTTTCTATACTGATCCTATCAATCAAGCTTGTTGAGGACATGGCGATGAAAATAAATGTGGGTGGTATCGATAAGGTGTTACGTATTGTGCTTGGTGCGCTACTCATCGTGCTGGCATTTTTCGGCGTGATTGGCGCGTGGGGCTACATTGGCGTGATTCCGCTAGCGACTGGCCTGGTTAACTTCTGTCCGCTGTATGCTTTGCTAGGCATTCATACCAACAAGTGACTGTCTATTTAGGACGGGGCACCTTATTTAGGACGGGTCAAAAACAACAAAAAAGGGAGCTGATCTAGCTCCCTTTTTCACATCTATCTAGTGGTAGATTACGCTTCTTGGAACAGAGCTTCGCGCTGCATGTCCATAATCTCGCTAATGCCTTTACGCGCCACCGCTAGCATGCCCATCATGTGCTCATCGCTGAACGCTGCACCTTCTGCTGTGCCTTGAATCTCGATAAAGCCACCTTTATCGTTCATGATCACGTTCATATCGGTTTCCGCGCTGGAGTCTTCTGGGTAATCCAAATCCAGTACAGGTGTGCCTTGGTAAACGCCTACTGAGATCGCGGCGATCTGAGAAACCACAGGGTTCTCTTTGATCTTCTTGTTTTCTACCAGTGTTTTCACCGCATCCGCTAGTGCTACGAAACCACCCGAGATCGACGCGGTACGGGTACCACCGTCTGCTTGAATCACATCACAGTCGATGGTAATCGTGTATTCGCCTAGCTTGCTTAGATCCACAGCGGCACGCAAAGAACGACCGATCAAGCGTTGGATCTCCACCGTGCGACCACCTTGTTTGCCGCGCGCGGCTTCACGGTCCATACGGTTGTGAGTAGAACGTGGCAACATGCCGTATTCTGCAGTGATCCAGCCTTGGCCTTTACCTTTCAAAAAGCGTGGCACGCCTTGTACAACGGTCGCCGTACAAATCACTTTGGTATCACCGCATTCCACTAATACGGAACCTTCCGCGTGCTTTGTAAAGTTACGCGTAAACTTCATTGGACGTAATTGATCTGCTGCTCTACCGCTTGGACGCATAAAAGTCTCACTGTCATTTGTTTCTAAAGTGGAGATTATAACGAACCTTGGCAAAAATGACTGCCCATCCTGACGGGAAAGTCAGACTTAGGTTACACTAACCGCATCTTTTATTTAGCTGCTAGGAATTGATATGACTGCAAGCATGACCGCTTTTTCGCGCCAAGAAGCCGTATACGACTGGGGCACCATCAGCTGGGAAATCCGCTCAGTAAACCAACGTTACCTTGAGCCACACTTCCGCCTACCGGAACAATTCCGTGAACTGGAATTTGGTTTCCGTGACAGCCTACGTAAAAAGCTCAACCGCGGTAAAGTGGAATGCCAGCTACGTTTCTACGCCGAAGACACGGCCGCTAAAGGTCTAAACATCAACGCAGAAAACGCCCAAGCGCTGGCCAACGCGGTCAAAGAATTAGGCACTTGGTTTGATGGCATCAAAACCCCATCGCCACTGCAAATCCTGCAATGGCCAGGCATCCTAAGCGATGACAGCGCCGATGCGGACGAAATGAAAAAAGCCGTTATTGCTTTATTTAACAAAGCGTTAGACGACATGATCAGCGTGCGTCAGCGCGAAGGCGAACAACTTAACGCCATCATAGAAGAGCGCTTAGACAGCATCGACGCCATCGTGGCCGATGTAAAAGAGAAGCTACCGACGATCATCGCGGCACAAAAACAAAACCTTCAAGATAAGCTAGAAGCCGCTAAAGTCGACCTAGACCCAATGCGCGTGGAAGCGGAAATCGTCATGCTGGCACAAAAAGCCGACGTCGCCGAAGAAGTGGATCGCCTAGCGACCCACACCAAAGAAGTCCGCCGTCAGCTAAAAGAAAAAGGCCCTGTCGGCCGCCGCCTAGACTTCCTGATGCAAGAGCTAAACCGCGAGGCGAATACACTGTCGTCTAAATCGATTGTGGTCGAAACGACTAATAGCGCCGTGGAATTGAAGGTGTTGATTGAGCAAATGAGAGAGCAGATTCAAAACATCGAATAATTACGATTAGTAAGTGGATAGCGATGCTATCCACTTACTAGGTTTGATAACGATGAATTGAACAAGTCGTTTCACTTCGTCAAAAAAGCGCTGCATTTTCTTGTTTGCGCTGATCCAGTGTCTTAGCAATTGCAGATACGGTGGTTTTGCTGACCCCTTGCTGCTTTGCAAGATAAGTAAATTGACTGATGGCTTCTGCAACTTCTTCAATGACCTGCCTTGCATCATTCCAATTCCCATAACCAGCACTCGTAGCCAGCTTCTGCATCACCTTAATAGGTGGCGCTTTGCCATAACCTCCGAACGAAGTGGCGTGTTCGTTGAATGGATGTGGGCTGTAGGTAACATCGTAAAAAGGTGCAGGATTCCATTGACCATCATCCGCTTGCAAAAATGCCCAGTTTTTACTGTGGTCGTCTTGATTAGACGACAGCAGGTTAAAAATGGCACGGCGAAATTGCAGTTGTCCAGCCGCAGGAGATTTACACAACTGACGGCTGGCTTTGATCAAATCAATATAGTCTAAACTTGGCGCTCTAAAGTCTGCATCCAACAATCCGCAGGCGCTGTGCATATGCAAGCGGCCTGAGCTTTGATGGCTGACTAAGTCGGTATTAGCGACATAATCAAAACGCTTGAGCGCCAACCACGCAGGCGCACCGCTGGTACGCGGTGCTTCAATGAGTTGCCAGACGGGTGGTTGACACTTAGCTTGCTCAGCCATTTGCAAATAAACTGCCTCACACAAGCCTTCTTCATGCCCGAGCGCGAGATTTTTCGAGGTAAACTTAATCAGCCACGCTTCATCGCAGGTTTGTGCAAAGGTTCGACAATGCTGAGTTTCCCCAGCAGGCATATAAATCTGCGCCTTGGGTCTTGCCCCCCCCGAACTACCACCCGCGACTAATGCAGCCAGCACGTGTTGCGTATGCCCATCTAAATCATCGTGATTATCATCCATATAATCTGATAGTGAGGCATCAAACAGCGTTTGCGCTTCTAAACCCAAGGTTGCTAAATCAATGTCAGAGTGTGTCACGGATGAAAACTCAGATACCGGAGAAAAAGAGAGCGCTCCCATGCCTTTATCACCCACAAAAGCCAGTCTATCCATCGCCGTTACTTGATTTGGCAAAATGCCCTTTTGACGGAAAATACGATCTTGTAACAGCATTCCCCAACCATCAGGCAGAGAATCTCCAAATACGCCATGAACACCTTGATGCGGCTGTTTGGGGGCGGCTTGGACTTGGGTGTTTGCCTGCAAAGTAAAAGGCGATAGATTGCCAAACTGCTGCAAATAGCTGTCCGCATACTGAAAAAAAACGCCTTGCCGATTCTGCGCCAAGACCCCTACCGCTATCTGTTCACCTGAGCTTAACGTGCGGGATACAGTGAGCTTCTGAATCGGTTTAAAACTCATCTTTTAGCACCTCATCAATACTAGTGGGTATAGCCGCACGCTCTTTGCTAGGTTGTGTAAGTTGATAAAGCCTGTCTAGCGAATCAAGTGTCTGCCAAAGTAACAACAGCTGGCGAAATGAAATTTGCCCAGTCAACTCAAACTTCTTAATGGTGGCCGCAGGTACACAGCTGCGCTCTGCCAATGCCGCTCGTGATAGCTTTGCTTGTTGGCGTAACTCACGTAAGTAAGCGGCATAAGCTTGGCTAACATCGGTATCATCAAGTAAGGTAAAGTTCATTATTAACAGCCTATCGGATACAGTTGTATCTATTGTAGTGTTAAAAATGGAAAATTGGCCACTATTGTAGCCATATATAGAAAAGGTATTGAGTAATCTTAACTAGGAAGTGAGTAACGATACTATCCACTTATTTCTGTCTACCCCACCGCCAGCTTCGCGGCTTGTTGCCACATAAAGTTGGGCATGGGTGTTTTCAGTTTCCATGTAATACTCATCGGTTGTGAACCGGTGTGCGATACATATTCCACTTCGCCGTAGTTCACAAAGCCCATGGTGCGGCCGAACTCATCTTTGGTTTGCTCTCGGACAAATAGAAACAAGCGTTTACCGATTCCTCGATGATTTATGTAGTCCTGTCCCCGTCCTCGGTCTGGTCGTGCGCTGTTCTGTGATTGCCAGTGGAAGAGCTGCTCGTTGATGGCGTAATCATGGTACATGGTCGTCGGCGAAAACTGCTTTTCGTTCTTATCTAAGGTGACAAACAGCAGCTCGATGTTTTGTTCCTTGATGACAAACACACCCTCTCGCGCTGGCGGTTGTTGCTCAAACGTCGTTGCACCAAATGCCGCTAATATCTGCTCTCTAGCGAAGCGGGCATGCACTTTAAGCGGTACGTTTGGCAAATCCGCCATATCCAGTAATTCGTGTTTGATACGTGCAAGTTGCCAGCGGATCACATCGGCAAGTTCCTGTGCCACACCTAGATGGCTGAGCTGTTTAATGCTCTGCGCTAAAGACGCAAAATTTAGATCAGGGCCCGGCTTTTGCCAGAAGTCATAATGACACATGACCGCACGACGATCGTCGATGCTGACACCACTAAAGTCGGTCTGACAAAGCTGTCCAAGAAAGTTTAAATAGCCATGATCATCACAGGTCAGAATGCGGTTATGGATCGCTTTACGCACCAGCTTAAAGGCTTCGCCGATTCGCGAATCTTCTTTGATTTCATCTTTGGCGTTCGCCACTAATTCAGCCCAACTGCCGCGCTTATAGAGTTCGTTCAAGTCGATATGTGGGTGCTGTGCGATAAAGTTCGTCAGCGTCAGAGGCTGCGTGGAATGCTGTGGGAATTGTCGAATCATAGCCGTCAGGCGGCTTTTAGTAAGCGTCGCTTGGCGAATATTACTGAGTACCATTTCTTGGGTACGTTTGGTCAGCTCAATACGACAGCCAAGTGGTGCATGAGGAAAGCCTTGCTTGATTTCATCACTGATCGCTTTCGGGCTTCGCCCCACTAACGCCCTGAATTTATTGGCAAAATCATACTCTGGCTTGGAGTTACCGACGAAATCCAACACCGTGCAACACTCTTTACCCTCCGCTAAACGCAGACCTCGACCCAGTTGCTGCAAGAAGATAGTGAGACTCTCTGTAGGGCGTAAAAACAGCAAAGTATCGACTTCCGGAATATCAACGCCTTCATTAAAGATATCCACCACACACAGCACATTGATTTGCCCACTGCGCAAGGCCTGTTGCTTCTGCTGACGCTGATCGCTGTTATCACTGGTTAAGATATCCGCATTAATGCCCTTTAAGAGAAATTGCTTGGTCATGTAGTCCGCATGTTCACGGCTGACACAAAATGCCAGTGCCTTCATTTGGCTACTATCAGTCACGATCTCCTGCAAACTCATTACGATCTTATCAACACGGGCCTGATTATGCGTATAGAGATTGGTCAGTTGCCCGATATCGTAACGTCCACGGCTCCAAGCAATATTGCGAAGGTCGGTATCATCATCGATGCCAAAATATTGAAATGGCGATAAGTGACGGCGATTGATCGCTTCCGGTAAACGAATTTCAGCGGCAATCACACCACCGAAGTCCGCTAAAATATCGCCACCATCATGACGCTCAGGCGTGGCGGTTAAACCTAATAAAAGACTCGGCTGGAAATACGCCAATACCGCACGATAGCTGTTGGCCGCGATGTGGTGGACTTCATCAATAACGATGTAATCGTAATAGTCAGGCGTCAGATTGAGCTGATCTAATTGATTATTCAGCGTTTGGATCGACACAAACAGCTGACGATAATGGGCGGGAGCGTGACTGCCTACCCACAACTCGCCGAATGAGCCATCACGAAGCACGCCGCGATACGCCGCCCGAGCTTGCTTTAAAATCTCTTCCCGATGCGCCACAAACAAAAAGGTCGCGTTCGGCTTTTCTTTCAAAAAGCGTGCGAAATCAAATGCCGAAACCAGTGTTTTCCCTGTACCGGTCGCGGCGACAACCAGATTTCGGAAGCGCTGATGCAGGTGACGCTCAACAGCCAACTGCTCCAATATTTCACTCTGATGTGGAAACGGTGTGATATCAAAGAAATGCGCCGCGCTTTGTTCGTCACTGCCACGCTGTTGTCGCAAGGCACGGTTGAGCTTTTCCATACTGCTGGCAGCACCATCAAAACGCTCAAATTCATTCGATGCCCAATAGGTTTCAAAAGTGCTGAGCGACTTATCAATGATGTGTGGAATTTCTTGGGAGGTGATTTTGAGGTTCCATTCAAGGCCATTGGTGAGCGCCGAATGAGACAAATTAGAAGAGCCAATATAGCCCGTGTGGAAGCCCGTATTGCGTAAGAATAAGTAGCTCTTGGCGTGCAAACGTTCGCGTTCGGTGTTGTAGCTGAGCTTCACTTCAGTATTGGGTAAGCTCGCCAAGTACTCCACCGCCTTGGCATCGGTAGCGCCCATATAAGAGGTGGTAATGACCTTTAGCTCACGACCACTGGCGGTAAACGTTTCCAGCTCTTTGCGAAAGATACGAATACCGGCCCATTTGATAAACGACACCAGCCAGTAAATCTTATCCGCCGATAAGATTTCCCGCTTCAGCTCAGACTCTAACGACAGGCCAGCATTGCTACCGCAAAACAGCTCGCTTTGAGTAAGGCCAGTTAACGGAAAAATGTCTTCGACATACAGCTTAAGATTGGCTGCTACAGGATTTTCTAGCTCATATAAAGCTGTGAGAATTTTGCCTTGGCTATTGAGCAGATTCTCTTCGATTAGGTCATCGTCTTGCAAACGCTCTTTCAGCCATAACAGGAGCTCATTAGACAATGCGATTTGCTGCTGCAATTGGTCATTGCTAGTGGGTACTGAGCCAATAGCGTATTCAAGAATATTAGATAGAAAGCGCGACAGCCAAACCGATGCTTCGCTGCTACTCAGCGTTCTTTCACCCACATAAAAGCGCTCACGATCCAAACGCTTTTCTACCAGCTGAGTAATCAACTGCTCATAGATACCCGACTGCTGCATAAAGTCCCTTTTAGCCTTCTCATATCAAATAATGGGACTATGTTCCCATATATCCGTTTTAAATGGGAATATAGTCCCATCAACTGGCATCTAACGATGCCACACCGATCCAAAATGCGCCCAAATAAAAAAGCCCTGTTTACAGCTTAACGTAAACAGGGCTTTCGGCTCTTAGTGAAAGAAAGACTAGTCTTTCGCTTCTATATACTCCAACGCCGCTTGCAGGGCTTGTTCGCGGGTGGCGCAGTCGTTACCTGCTTTGATTAGGTTCATCATTTGGAACTTATCCAGCTGTTCGCGAGTTTCTTCATTAGGACACAGTAAGAACACTTCACAGTTGGCGTCGTTCGCGTCTTTGATGGCGTTTTCGAGGGCTAGGCCAACGGTGACGTCGATCATGGGCACGTCACTTAAGTCCAAGATCATGACATCGTATTCATCAATACTGGCGTGCTGACGGGAGATGGCTTTGGAGACGCTAAAGATCATCGGCCCAGACAGATAGAAGAACAGCACCTTGCCTTGGGCTTTATCGAGCATGGCTCGCTCGCCGTCGGTCAGTGGTACGCTGTTATTGTCCGAGTCACTGATGGCTTTAACTTGACGTGTTTGCTCGCGGCTCAACTTCTCGATAATCAGGATGTTAGAGATAAACACACCCAGCCCGACCGCAGCGATAAGGTCGACAAACACGGTCAGCAACATCACGCCGTACATGATCGCCATGCCTGGTAAGCTGACTTTGTGAGCCCGTTGGATAAAGCTCCAATCAAGGATATTAAAGCCCACATACACAGCAATACCGGCTAGTACTGCCATTGGAATCGGTTCAGTTAAACCGCCGGCAATAAGGACAACAAGTGCCAAGACCAAGGCACGCACAATACCGGATAGCGGCGAGCGCGCGCCCACTTGAATATTGGTTACCGTGCCCATGGTGGCACCGGCGCCAGGCAGTGCACCAAACAAACCCGAGATCATGTTTGCTAAACCTTGGCCACGTAGCTCCTTGTCCGAGTCATGTTCGGTTCGAGTCAAGGAATCGCCGATTACGGCGGTCAGCAAGGTATCAATACAACCCAATGTCCCTAGTACCAAGGCATCGATAATCATGGTGGTGAACATTTCAGGGGTAAAGTGCGGTAGCACCAGTGACGGCAAACCGGATGGAATTTCACCTATACGGCGGATGCTGTCGCTATCAAATAAGATCACAGAAATCAGCGTGATCACCACCAACGCCACTAATTGCGCCGGCACGTATTTGCGGTACTGTTTGGGGAAGAAAAACAACACGGCTAAGGTCAGCACGCCCAACATCAGCTCGCGCCATTTTAGATTAGCCAAGGTGTCCGGTAAGGCTAACAGGGTGCCCATCACGCCACCCGGCGGTGCCGCCGAGCCAAGCAAAGGGGAAAGTTGCAGGATGATCAGAATAACCCCGATCCCGGACATAAAGCCTGACACCACACTGTAAGGCATTAAGGTGACGTATTTACCCAGCTTAAGCCAGCCCAACAGCATCTGGAAGGCACCGGCCATCATCACCACGGTAAAGCTCATGGCGAGGCCAGTTTCGGGGTATTTGGCCATCATGCTGGTTAAGATCGCCGTCATGATCACCGTCATTGGTCCGGTGGGCTCAGAGATCAGCGTGGTGGAACCGCCAAACAGGGCAGCAAAAAAGCCGACCATAATCGCGCCCCACAGACCCGCTTCGGCCCCCGCACCAGAGGCCACACCAAACGCCAGCGCTAGTGGTAGAGAGATAATCGCCGTGGTCACACCACCGAACGCATCCCCTTTCCAATCAAGTGCCGCAAATCGCTGATAATCCAACAACAAACACCCCCAATAATCGTCAGAATAAATCTAATAATGGCTCAGAATTGCGAAAATATACCACAATCTAAGCACGCCATAAGTTGATCACTGTTTTAAAACAACTTCCGCCAAACTTTCTGCTAGGGTTATAAAACGAATCACAAAATGAGGTTTGCGTATGAAATTTCCATTGTTAGCGATCGCCTTTACCCTGCTACTAAGTGGCTGCTCCAGTACTTGGGAAGGCGTCAAACAAGACTCGTCTGATATTTGGAACAGCACCAAAGAAACCATTCATGACGCCACCGAATAACCTAACGAGCTATTTTATTAGCAGGTGCAGAGCCTTTATTTGCCATGGGTCTGTTTAGCGCTTGCTAGGTTAGGCTACTATCAGAGTTTTCTTACCTTGCTTTCAACTTCAGCACGGACCACTACAAACTATGATCGAATTCGCTCCGATTAAAACCATCTACCCAGACACTCAGGTGTTGAATGCTTCACCGTTTGTGGGCTTTCGTGATGACGTGCTCACCCCTGAGGAATGCGCCTATATCATCTCGTTGGCGAGCGGCAAAACACAAAGAGCGAAAGTCTCGTTAGATGAAGACAGTGATATCGTGGATGGCCGCAGCGGCAGCAATTGTTGGATTCGTTATAGCGAAGATGCGACGGTCAAAAGCATTGGCGAGCGCATTGCGCAGATCGTTGGCATTCCATTGGAAAATGCCGAAGCCATGCAGGTTATCCATTACGGTGTCGACCAAGAATATCGCGGTCATTATGACGCTTACGACCTAACCAGCACGCGTGGACAGCGTTGCTGTAACCTAGGTGGACAACGCTTGGTAACCGCTCTGGTATATCTAAATGACGTAGAAAGCGGTGGCGGCACACGCTTTGATAAACTCAATACCGAAGTCCAAGCCAAGCAAGGACGGATGGCCCTCTTCAATAACGTCAGCGACGATTATAACTACCCGCATCCAGACAGCTTACACGCGGGGACACCGGTGATTTCTGGCGAGAAATGGGCCTTTAATATCTGGTTCCATGCCCGCCCGATGACGGAGAAGCAAGATTTTACGCAATACCCAGGTATGGAGAAAACACCTGCCCCAGCAGTGTCGAAAGTGCCCCCAGCAGTACAAGAACCTACCTTGATGGCAAATAAGATCAACCGCGCTGCCAAGCTGTTACAACAAGCGTTGGCACTGCTCGACCCTGTCTTGATGCGCAAAGCCGAGCCGATTTGCTTCACCTATTGGGACACCTACGGCAACTCCTTACTGGATCTGAGCGATGTATCAGAAGGTACCCGCGTTCTACGAGTAGTGGATCGCACCGTTGTGAACGCCCTGTCGAACAAGGCGACCTTGGCACAATCCATCATTGACCATCAGCTAGAATCCATCGCCCCCAAGACCTATTTCTCGATCGAAGCGGCGCTGCAGCATCAAGGGGAAGCCGTACCCTTATGGTTTGTGAAAAACCGCTTTGGCACTGGCGGTAAAGGTATGTCTTGTGTCAGCACTGCTGACTTGGCGAACACTGAGCTGCCCGCCCATCACATCGTCCAAGCGGGCGTCACTGATCTGGCATTATTCGAGGGCAGAAAGTTTACCGCCCGTGCTTATTGTTTGATTTGGAATCAAACGATTTATCTATACCAGAACGGTTTCTTGGTGGTACATGGGGTGGATTACGATCCGAATAGCACCGATTATGCGGTGCAAATCGACCATGCGGGCTATCACAACGACGACGGCCCAGTGAAGATGCTGCAACTGATCAACTACCCAGAGTACGAGCGCTACTTCCCTGCTATTAAACAGCTGCTTCAGACCTTAAGCCCTGTATTAGAGCCCACCCGTTTGGCAGCCGATTCGTCCCGTTATATCTTTCTGGGCATTGATTTGCTGTTGCGCGAAGATGGTTCTGCACGACTACTCGAAATTAATAGTTTCCCCAATTTCATTCACTCTACCGAAATCATCCAGCAAGTGAATATCCCATTTTTCACGGCGGCGCTGCGCACCATGTTAGGGGATAAAACCGTGGTGCTCGAGCCGATCGTTAACCATTAAATAAGGGGCTATCTCAGCCCCCTCTTATCACTCTACGATCTTATCTCGCCCAGTATTTTTGGCTTGATACATCTTAGCATCAACGTCATTAATCAGTTCGTCCAAACTAATATCCATCGGCGCTATAAAGTGCGTCATACCAAAGCTTAGAGTAATCGGCATATTTTCCAGCACAGGCTGCTCAAGCAGAATTTGACGCACGCTGTTTAAACGATCTAGCACATCGTTTTTGTTCATGTTGACCGTGATTAACATAAACTCTTCACCGCCGTAGCGAGCGACAATATCGTGGGCACGGAAGTGATGTTGCAACACTTTGGCGACGCCAATCAGAGCCTGATCACCGACACTGTGACCGAAAGTATCATTTACGCGCTTAAAGTGGTCAATATCACACAACACCATACAAAACGATTGGCCAGTTTGATTGGCTTGGCGCAAGGCTTGTTCCGACAGTAAGTTAAAGCCACGGCGGTTGTACAACCCCGTTAACTCGTCAGTGGTACTCTGCTCCAGCAAGAGTTCATTTTCATTTTTTAAGTAAGAGGTACGCTGCGCTACCTTTTGCTCAAGGTTTTGCATCACATCGGTTAGCTTGTGCGCCATGCCCTGCAGGCCTTTGCCGAGTGAGTTGATCTCACGCACATAACTTAATGCTGGCGAAATGTTGCGAATCTGCTCCAGCGAGTTGGAATTAACCGCGTTATTAAGCTGTAGAATCGGATGCCCGATAAAGCGGGCGATCAAGGAGCCAGCCAAGGCAATGCTGATAAAAATAACCAAGACAATCAGCACGAGCGCCTGCGAGTATTCCGTCAAAATGTCTTTATAGTAGGCCTCAGGAATCAGCACCCCCACATACCACGTTTGTCCATAGGGTAGCTCCACGGGACGCACATGGTAGAGAAACTCTTTCCCCTCAATATCAAGATGCTGAGTGCCTGGCTGTAGATGCTGCCCCGCTTGCACAAACACATGATCACTGTGGGCCGATAATGAAACACGTTTGCTGCTACCGCCGTTAGTGTCGTACAAGGCTTCATTGCGCGAGGTGGCAATCAAATCGCCATTTTGTTCCGCGAGAAACACATACGACCCTTTTGCCAATTCGATCGATTGCAGGTACTTATCCAAGGCAACCAGCGCCACACTGGTAGCCGTTACCCCCAGCAATTTGCCATTAGCATCGTAAATAGGGGCTGATAGCCCCACCCCAAGCGAGTCATAGCCAAAATACGGCGTGATAGAGCTCCACACCATACCATGCGCTTGCACGGCATCTTGGTAAAACGGGCGTGTGGTGGGGTCATAGTTCTTATAGGCAGGCTCAGTCTTAATCGACGCGCCAACGTAGGCTACCGGATCATAGTAAAAGGCTTCTAAGCTATTCGGCTCGGTGGTGTAGTTGGTCGCAATATGATGCGAATTACCAAACGGATCGCGGGTGGAATTGACATAACGACCATCTGCCGTAGCAAATGAAATAAAGGTCATATACGGGTATGGCAAGGCCTGCTCATAAAAGCGCCCTGCGACAAAGTCGAGATTGTCGAGTAGCTCAGGATGATGGGCGATGGCGTCTCGGTTGGTTTCTGCGACGATGTTGAGGGGCGCCATAAACTCGGTCACCCGATCATACACGCGAGTCTCAATCTCACGCATATAGTGCAAACCGACATTGTCCGAGACATTAGAAACAGTGATTGCTGAAAACAGATAAACCGTCACACCACCTAGCGTGGCTAAAAGCGTAAAGGGCACGACAATTAAGCCCCATATAGAAATCTGTTTCATTCTGCACCACCTTCTACACACCATCCTTCATTCCTAATTCAAGATGGCTGACAAACGACGCATCACTCCCTAACATCGTATCGGCACGGTATTAATAAAAATTTATAGCAATTACAAATTATCACATTAGAGAATGATGATATGTAAGCAAATGTAAGCGCAGTGTTATACTCGTTCCCTGTTAAAAAAATAATGAAAAAGGGGCGATATCCTAGAATATCGCCCCTTTTCGTCGCTTTTGGCTGTGTTTCTAACTATCGCTGACGCTCGTAAACACTTAGATTCACGGCGGTGGCGAGATTGAGGGATTCGATCAAGCCGACACCAGGAATGGTGAAGGCTTTGGCCTTAAGGCTGTCCAGCTGTTCACGGGGTACACCGCGCGCTTCGTTGCCAAAGATATAGCAGTCACACTGTTTAAATGCTGGCGAGCTGAGTGGTTCACCTTGCATGTCTAAACAGCCAATGGCGTTAAAACGCTCTGGCAAAGTGCTGATGTCTACCTCCAATTCCATCGGCACATGGAACAAAGCACCCATGCTCGAACGAATCACTTTGGGGTTAAACGGATCAACACTGCCAGGGCTTAGCAATAAGCGAAAACCACCAAACCACGCTAACGTGCGCAAAATGGTGCCTAAATTGCCGGGATCTTGGATTTCATGCAGGTAAATCCCAGTCAGCTCGTCACCCTTTCCTGATGGGATGGCAGGAGAAATGGCATCCATCGGAACGACCGCCAAGATTCCCTGTGGGCTCTTGGTATCGGACATGCCCGCCATCTGCTTGGTGCTGACTTCAATTTTTTCAAACTGGGTTGACCAATCGGCATAATCCGCCGTCACATAAAGCTTGGCCGCCGCCAATTTTGGATTGTGCTTGGCCGCATTTTCCAACTCCAACACCAAGTGCTCGCCTTCCACTAGGCAATGGCCTAGCTCTTGGCGATATTTCTTCTGGTGCAGCTTTTTGATTTGGTCAATTTTCATCTTAAGCACCTTGCTGCTTCAGAATGTCCAATGCCACCGCTTCAGCGACCTTGATACCATCAATGCCCGCCGACAAGATACCGCCCGCGTAACCAGCGCCCTCACCGGCTGGGTATAGACCTTGGGTGTTCAAGCTCTGGTAGCTTTGGTTATCACGGGTAATACGGATCGGCGATGAGGTACGGGTTTCGATACCGGTTAAGATGGCATCGTCACGATCAAAGCCACGGATTTTCTTACCAAACGCAGGCAACGCTTCACGTACCGCTTCGATAATAAAGTCTGGCAGCGCATCCGCTAAATCACATAACTGGATACCTGGCTTGTAGGATGGCTCCACTTCGCCCAATTTGGTCGATGCTTGGCCTTTGATAAAGTCGCCCACTAGCTGCGCTGGCGCTTTGTAGTCCGAGCCACCCAGTTTGTAGGCCGCTTCTTCTAAACGCTCTTGCAGTTCAACACCCGCTAAGATGCCATTCGGGTAATCTTGCTCAGGGTTAATGCCCACTACGATACCGGAGTTAGCGTTACGTTCGTTACGGGAGTACTGACTCATACCGTTGGTTACGACGCGGCCTTCTTCAGACGTCGCAGCCACCACGGTACCACCTGGACACATACAGAAGCTGTACACCGCACGGCCGTTCTTTGCGTGGTGAATCAATTTGTAGTCCGCTGCGCCCAGCTCAGGGTGACCTGCGTATTTGCCTAGGCGCGCATGGTCGATCAAGGACTGTGGGTGCTCGATACGAAAACCGATGGCAAATGGCTTCGGCTCGATAAAGACTTCTTGCTTATGCAGCATACGGAAGGTATCGCGAGCACTGTGACCTAGCGCCATGACGACGTGTTTACTGTGCAGCTCAGAACCGTCGGCTAACACTACGCCCGTCACTTTTTGGTCTTCTAGCAACAAGTCCGTGACTTTTGATTCAAAACGAATCTCGCCGCCTAGCTCGATGATCTCTTCGCGCATTTTCGCAACCACGCCGGTTAGACGGAAAGTCCCGATATGCGGCTTGCTGACGTACATGATTTCTTCTGGCGCGCCGGCACGAACGAATTCGCTCATCACTTTGCGGCCGTAGAATTTTGGATCTTTGACTTGGCTGTACAGCTTACCGTCGGAGAACAGGCCCGCACCGCCTTCACCAAACTGTACGTTGGATTCGGTATCGAGTTTCTTTTGACGCCACAACGCCCAGGTATCTTTGGTACGTTGACGCACGTTACGCCCACGTTCCAAGACGATCGGCTTAAAGCCCATTTGCGCAAGGGTCAACGCAGCAAACAAGCCACACGGACCAAAGCCCACTACGATAGGACGCTCAGTTAAGTTGGCCGGCGCGGTTGCCACTGGGTGGTATTCAATATCCGGTGCCGCTTTCACATGCACATCGTCCTCAAAACGTGCCAAGACCGCTGCGTCATTGCTGGTAGTTAAGTGAATGATGTACACGAAGGTGATTTCGGTGCTCTTCTTACGCGCATCGTAGCTGCGTTTAAACACAAAGAAGTTCAACAGCTCTTCGTCTACAAGGTTTAAGCGTTTAATAATCGCCTCACGCAATGCAGCTTCTGGATGGTCTAGGGGTAAAGAGAGTTCTGATAAACGAATCATGGAAAGGTCCTGGCCGATTGACTCGGCAAAAGATTGTCCGGCGACAAATGTCGAAAAGTAATATGTGGTCGCATTATACGCTGTGGCAAATAGCAAACATAATTTTATTTTGGCATGGCCACTTGCTAAGGTAAGCGCACTTTCAAGGAGAACCTCATGACACTGACGATCTGGCTTTCATTGTTAACCATCTGTTTACTTGGCGCCATGTCCCCAGGCCCAAGCTTGGTGACGGTGACCAAACACAGTTTAGCAGGCGGCAAAATCAATGGCCTTGCTGCGGCGTGGGCCCATGCCTTTGGCATTGGCGTGTATGCGTTTATTTCCATGGTCGGCTTGGCCGTGGTTTTCCATCAGTTACCCTGGCTGTATCAGATCATCAGCTACGCCGGTGCCGCTTACTTAATCTATTTGGGCGTCAATGCCATTCGTTCCAAAGGCGGCATCGCCGCGAAGCTGGAAGCCGGACAAACCATGTCAGTATGGCAGTCCGCCAAAGAAGGCCTACTGATTTCACTGTTAAGCCCTAAGATTGCACTGTTTTTCGCAGCGTTATTTAGCCCATTTGTCGCTTCCGTCGATTCGATAGATGGCAAGCTGCTGATGGTCATGACGCCTTTAATCGTCGATGGTTTGTGGTACACCTTGATTACCTTAATGCTTTCAAATCAACGCCTTCTAGATACATTACGTCGCAAAGCTGTGATCATTGACCGTTTATCCGGTGCCATTCTAGTAGCGCTCGCGGGCAAGATTTTATTATCCGCCTAGCTCATTTCAGAGCACAGCAAAGGCTTGCTTCCTTTGCTGATTCGCTGGCAACGGTTACAATAGCGTTTTTACTCAATCCGGTAGCGAAATCACCATGGCTCGATCAAAAAGCAGTAACCGTTGGCTCGAAGAGCACATCAACGACCCATACGTTAAAAAGGCACAAGTGGACGGTTACCGTTCCCGCGCCAGTTACAAATTGCTGACGCTGAACGAGAAAGACAAGCTGATCAAACCAGGCAACTTAGTATTGGATTTGGGCTCGGCACCAGGTGGTTGGTCGCAAGTGGCGTCTAAGCTGGTGGGCGAGAAAGGCAAGGTGATCGCATCGGACATCCTACCGATGGACTCGATCGCGGGTGTGGAATTTATTCAAGGTGACTTCACCGAGCAGGCAGTGTTCGACCAAATCATGGCGGCGGTCAACGGCGCACCGGTGGATGTGGTGATTTCCGATATGGCCCCCAACTTGAGCGGCGTCTCCGCGGTCGATCAAGCCTCGTCCATGTACCTTGTCGAACTGGCTTTGGATATGGCCATTCAAACCTTGAAGCCCAAAGGTTTGTTCGCGGTAAAAGTGTTCCACGGGGAAGGTTACGAAGAGTTTGTGAAGATGGTGCGCGAGCACTTTGACACGGTCGTGGTGCGTAAGCCGGACTCTTCTCGTGCGCGCTCACGCGAAGTGTACCTTGTTGGCCGTGGTTTCAAAGGCTAATCCGATGCAACTAAAAACTTCGATTCGTCTCAACAAATACATCAGTGAAAGCGGCCTTTGCTCCCGTCGTGAAGCGGACCGTTTTATTGAACAAGGCTGCGTGTTTATCAATGGCAAACGCGCTGGCGTTGGTGATCAAGTATCACCAGGTGATTTGGTCAAAGTAAACGGCCAAACCATCGATCCGATGGAAGAAGAAGATCTGATCTTTATCGCCGTGAACAAACCAGTGGGCATTGTCAGTACCACCGAAGCCAGCGAACCGAACAACATTGTTAGCTTTGTGAAACACGGCGCGCGTATTTTCCCGATTGGTCGCTTGGACAAAGACTCCCAAGGTCTGATCTTTATGACCAATAATGGCGACTTGGTAAACAAGATCCTACGTGCCTCGAACAACCACGAAAAAGAATATCTAGTGACGGTCAACAAACCGATCACCGATGCCTTTATCGAAGGTATGAGCAACGGTGTGCCGATCTTGGGTCAAATGACCAAGAAATGTAAGGTGCATAAAGAGTCGACCTTTGTCTTCAACATCACCTTGGTACAGGGCTTAAACCGCCAAATTCGCCGCATGGCAGAGCACTTTGGCTACGAAGTGGTCCAGCTTGAGCGCATTCGTATTATGAACGTTGCTCTAAAAGGCCTTGCCTTGGGTGACTGGCGCGATCTGACGCCAAAAGAGATCGCCACCATTGCTGACATGACCAAAGATTCAGACGGCAATGCGGCGCCCAAAGCCTCCAACCCACGTAAACCCAAGCCGCGCCCTCAAGGACAAGGCAAAGGCAACCGTGACGGCAAGCCTCGTGTCGGTGGCCCCGGTACAGGTAGTCAGAGCCGTCCTGCTGGCGGAAAACCCGCTGCAGGCGGTCGCGGTAAACCCGCCAATGGTCGTGGTGCGCCTGCGCAAGGCAAACCCAATGGCAAAGGTGGTAAACCGCAAGGAAACGCTGGCAAGCCAGCACCAGCAGGAAAAGGCGGTGCGGGTCGCAGCAAGCCGATGCCAAACGGCAAAGCGGGCGCCGGCGCAGGTCGCGGTAAGCCAGCCAAACCTGCAGGCAAAGGTGGGCGTAGCCGCTAAGCATTCGCGGCTACCTTGTGTCAGGTACTACTGAACCTTATAAAACGCTTTGTACCAATCAACAAAGCGTTGAATGCCCTCTTTCACCGCCACGCTTGGGGTGAAATCAATCGCTTTAAACAAGTCTTCCGTGTCGGCAAAGGTGGTGTATACGTCCCCCGCTTGCATGGGTAGGAAGTTCTTCTTCGCTTCGACACCTAACGACTCTTCCAACGCTTGCACCATATCCATCAGTTTCACAGGACTGCCGTGACCGATGTTAAACACGCGGTACGGCGCCGTCGCACTGACATTCGGGGTGTTGTTGTCGTTGTCTTGTGCGGTCGGAATCACATCCTGAATACGCACCACGGCTTCAACGATGTCGTCGATAAAGGTGAAATCACGCTGCATATCACCGTGATTGTAAATGTCGATGCTCTCGCCCGATAGGATCGCTTTAGCGAACTTAAATAACGCCATATCTGGGCGTCCCCAAGGACCGTACACGGTAAAGAAACGCAGCCCCGTGGTCGGCAATTGGTACAAATGCGAGTAGGAATGGGCCATCAGCTCATTGGACTTCTTCGTCGCTGCGTACAAGGAAATCGGATGATCGACATTGTCTTCAGTAGAGAACGGAATACGCTTATTCAAGCCATACACAGAGCTGGAAGACGCGTATACCAGATGCTCAATCTTATGATGACGACAGCACTCTAGGATCGACAAAAAGCCTGTTAAGTTGCTGGCACCGTAGGCCATCGGATTATCAATCGAGTAACGCACGCCCGCTTGCGCCGCCAAGTGAATCACACGATCAAATTGCTCTTCTTGGAACAGGTCATTCAGCGCGTCGTAGTCTTCGATACTGCGCGTATGAAAGCTAAAGTTGTCATGGGCAAAATGCTCTAAACGCGCCTGCTTTAAGCTGACATCGTAATAGTCGTTAAGGTTATCCACGCCAACGACTGTATGACCTGCTTCGCACAAACGCTGCGCGACATAGCTACCAATAAAACCGGCTGCGCCAGTCACTAAAAATTTCATAACACACGATCCTCAGAAAACGGCATCTGATAACGCTTCAGAGCCTTAGGCGGTGCACACTCAGCCAGCATGTCATCGCGATCTAACAATAGCCATTCACCACCATGACCAATGCCCATCAATTCGCCACCACTCATATCAAAACATGGGGTTGGCTCTTCTCTTGGCACAAACAAATAACGATTCGGCTGCTCTTGCATCCACAACCAAGCATTGCGGTACTGCTCTTCCATCGGCGCTAGGTAACTGAAATGCGTCAAGGGTATCGGTGAGAATAATAGGAACTGCTCTTTGAACTTGATTAAGCCTAGCTCAGCCTCAGGGCCAATGCGCTCGGCGGTATCCGCCATAATCTTTTGCGCCCCAGCACGCACCGGCTCCATCACCACATAGCCCCAAGTACTAAACAGTAACCAAGTGGCCGCCATCACCGCGCCAAACACTTGCAACGCAGGTGCGCGGCGCTGCCACAGCAAAATCACCAACCAAGCCACGCCGGATCCAGCAAAGAACAGCGCCACTGTCATCGGGCTAACGACGCCATCAAGATGCGCCACGAGAGATTTTTTGCCAGCTAATAGCATACCCGCCGCCACCAATAGCAGCACGGGCACCAACCAAAGCAACGCCTTGATCACGCGTTGAATCCAACGCTCTGAGGATTGCTGTGCCAACCAAGGCGACATCAATAACGCCAACATGGGGACGGCAGGCAGAATATAAACACCGCGTTTACCAGGACTCCAACTAAAGAAGAACAACACCAACGCCACCCAAGCAAACAACACCAACGCAATACGGTGACGCACTAGGAAACGCCAGAAGCTGCGGCTTAACAACATGAACGACAGCGGGAACCACAACGATGGAATCGCTTCGACAAGGTAATACCACCAAGGCAAAATATGGTGCCAAGCATTGGCGTAACGCTCGCCGGTTTGCTTGAACATGATGTTGTCACGGTAGGCGATAAAATCTGGATTACCGCTGCTGTCTGCTAAATACAACATCGGAACCAACCAGCACAGCACCGCTAGGAGCATAAAGCCAAGGGTTAACAGAGGTTCCCCTAGCATGCGCCAGGAACCACGACGGTGTTGCCACGCTTGCTGGATGTAAACAGGAATAAAGAACAAAATCGGCAGGAAGCCCACGCCTTTGGTAATGATGCCC
Organism: Marinomonas sp. HM11-D; assembly: GCF_057626615.1. Classification (NCBI taxonomy): domain Bacteria; kingdom Pseudomonadati; phylum Pseudomonadota; class Gammaproteobacteria; order Oceanospirillales; family Oceanospirillaceae; genus Marinomonas; species Marinomonas sp. HM11-D. The sequence goes on from NZ_JBMMKT010000008.1 coordinate 79,872, forward strand.
ACGCCCATAAAGAAGCCCGACACGCACAACCAGCGTAGGTCAGCCTTGACGTAAAAATGGCGAATCAAACCGTACATGGCCACCGTGATCCAACAGGCCACCATGGCATCAATTTGTGCGGTTTTCGCCTGTAACATAAATTGCGGCACCAACAGCAAGAGCAGTCCCGCCACTCGTGCAGTGCGCACATTCCAAAGCTTGGCGGCGATGTCATAAACACACACTAGCGTCAGTAAAGACGCCAAGGCATTGGGTAGCAAAAACGCCACCTTCATATTGCCGGTTAGCCAGTAGAACAAGGCAATTGCCCACATAAATACTGGCGGCTTATCCGGGTACAGCTCACCTCCGCGAATCGGGAAGAACCAATTGCCCGAGGTCACCATCTCACGAGCCACTTCCGCGAAACGCGGTTCATCCGCTGGCCATGGTGAACGCAAGCCAATCCCTGCAAAGATGATGACAAAGGCGATCAATAGCAATACGGCCAACACCTTGCCGTAATCATCACTCATTAAGCGTTCGTACAAACGTGAGAACATGGGATTACTCTCCTATGGCGACCACACCAGCATGTTGTTTTTTATATTGGCGGTACAAATGACTGGTGAGCATCAGACTGAAAATACCCAGAATAATACTAACGATCAGCTGCCACTCGTTGGCGGAACCGACACCCGATCCGGCCAAGGCAAAAATCAGCGTCTGCGGCAAATAGCCCAAGGCGGACGCCATGATAAAGGCCAGCATCGGCACGCCTGCCACGCCGGACAGAAGGTTGGTAATGACATTGCTGCCGACTGGAAAAATGCGCGCTAGTAGCACTTTGGAAAACGGCTGTACCGAGACGAAGTTACAAAAGCGCTGGTAACGTCGGCCAAAGTAACGGATCAAGGTCTGCTTGAGAATAAAGTGCGCCAACACATAGACCAGCACCGCGCTGACCACGGTACACAGCAAAGCATATAGGGTGCCGTTCAAGGCACCGAAGGTAAAACCGAAGGTAAAGGAAATCAGCTGTCTTGGTGCGCCAATGGCGGTGAATAACACCGCACAGCCAAGCAACAGCAATTGCCCTTGGACACCATTGGTCGAGACGTAGCTGGCAATCCAATCCTTATCGGCGATGTGCTGCCAGATCTCGTTATTGGATTGACCATAGGCCAATACCGCGAGCGCCAGTAGCAAAACGATTTTTAAGATTTTCATGCACTTATTGATCTTTGTGGGTCAATTCAACCACTGGCCAGCGAGTACGACGACGTAGCCACATCACACCGAACAAATCGACAATCCCGACCCAGAGACGGTTCCAAACATTGTATTTCGACACGCCTGCACCACGATCACGGTGATTAACTGGGTGAATCACAATTTCGCCATTCATACGACGGATTAACGCTGGTAGGAAGCGATGCATGTGATCAAAGTAAGGCAACAATAGGAAGGTTTCACGACGGAACACTTTTAGACCACAGCCAGAATCCGGCACGCCATCGTCAAGGAAGAACTGACGCACACGGTTGGCGATTTTCGATTGGGTACGTACCCAAGGAGTGTCTTTACGTTTGTTGCGGTAACCGGCCACGCAGACATGCGGATTACGCACCTGTTTTGCCTTTTCTAACATGGCCACCACATCGGCCGGGTCGTTCTGACCGTCCGCATCCAAGGTCGCGATAAATTCACCGTCCGCATGACGAATCGCTGTATGTACCGCGGTACTCTGACCACAGCTGTAGGGATGGCGTAATACTTTAAGCTGACAGCCCAAGCGTTTAGCGGTGTCGATGGCTTCTTGACCGGTTTGATCATCACTGCCGTCATCGGTCAGGACAATTTCAAAAGTGGTGTGTTGATTAAGGGCTGCAAAGATTTCCTCAATCAGTGGTCGAATATTACCTTGCTCATTTTTGGCAGGTAATACTACGGACAAACTTGGTTTCATAGGCCGGATCCTAATGCTTTGGGCAGAGTTTTCGTTATTCTAGTTTTTAACCTTAAGAAAACCTTAAGGAATAATAATTTAATCATAAGACTGTGCTAAAGTGTCGCCGATTTTCCCCCTATTTTAGGCGCACTTTCTTACATTACGCTTATTGCAGCAGGGCACTTTTCTGATATCGACTCGACTAGCGTCCCCAGCGCTGTTGTTGATATTGCTTAGGGGTGCAGCCGAGTTGTTTTTTAAAGAAGGTAATAAAGGCGCTCACCGACTCATAGCCTAAGTCGTCCGCAATACGCTGTATGGTATGCTGTTGCGCCAAGCCCTCCAGCGCTAACACAATATGCAGCTGCGCGCGCCATTGGCCAAAGGTCAGCTGAATTTGGTCTTTGATCAAACGCGCTAAGGTACGCTCACTCATATTGTAATCCTTGGCCCAGTCTCCCAACTTACGTCGATCATTGGGTGCCGCCAATAAGCGTTGCGCTAAGTCTTTTAAGCGCGGCTCTACTGGCAAGGGAAAATCAAATGCTTCCTGCGGTGCTTGCTCTAACAAATCAATCAACACCTGCTGCAAACGTTCGCGTCCTACTGCCGCTACGTCACGCGGCAATTGCGCAATATGCACAATCAGCTCTCTTACCAACGGAGAAATCGACAGGGTACAAACAGTTTGAGGCAGGTTGGCATGACTGGCATCGATAAACACCATGCACACATCGGAGTAGGCAGCAAAGGTATTGCGGTGCGCAACCTGGCCAGGAATCCACACTGCACAAAGGGGCGGTACCAGCCACATGCTTTGCTCCACATAGCTAGTCACTGAGCCACTTAAGGTCAAAATCAGCTGACCTTTTTGATGCACATGCCATGGGGTTTCCGAGACCTGAGTTCGATGAATCGCGCGCTCGGTAACCAAGGTCGCATCGGAGCGATCCGCCGGACCAAAATCGGTGATGACGTCGATTTGAGCTTGTCTGGATTTAGGCATTTATTGTCATTATCTCGAAATACTACAGAGACGTTACGCCATATACTGCCAAGATACCAATAATAAACCGCGCGGAAGATGCCTATGTTTGCCACATTGCAACGTCGAGACTGGCTACTACTCAGCTTTATCTTTGTTATGGCGCTGAGCTTGCGCGGCCCCGTAGTGGGTATAGCACCGCTGATCGATGTGGTGGAATCTTCTCTGCATTTGTCCAGCTCGGCCTCTGGCCTCTTGACCACCTTACCGATTTTGGCCTTCGCCTTATGTGCGCCACTGGCCACCTTTCTCGGCCGCCGTTATGGCTTAGAGTTTGCGCTATTGCTGGGCTCTATTGCGATAGCCACGGGCATCTTGTTACGCAGTGTGGACGCGCTGCCAAGCCTGTATTTGGGCGTTACCTTGGTTGGCGTCGGCATCGCCATTGGTAATGTGTTATTGCCGATTCTATTAAAGCGCGATTTCCCGCAGCATATCTTGCAGCTGACCGCTGTGTATGTGTTGATGATGAATCTTGGCGGTGCCTTTATGACCGGCTTTGCGGTACCCATCGCCCAGTGGTCCCCCACTTGGTTGCCGACGTTGGCGGGCTGGTCGGCAGCGCTGCTGAGCCATCTGATCTTCATATTGCCTGCGCTGTTACTGTGGTTTTGGATTCCCAAACACCAGGCGGTGCCTACGTCGAATCAAGCCGCGCCAAAACCCATGTGGCGCTCACCGTTAGCGTGGATTATCACGCTGTTTCTAGCACTCGACTCGGTGCTGAATTACATCGTCAACGCTTGGATTCCAACCATTCTCGCCGCAAAAGGGTTCGATGCTGCCACCGCGGGGTTGTACCATAGCTACGTGCAAACAGCGGGCATGATTCCAGCGTTAGCCCTACCGCTATTAAAACGCTATTTTGGCAGTCCACGACAGCTAGCTGGCATCGCTATTTGCGCCACCTTAATCAGTTTGCTCGGTTATGCATTTGCCCCTGCGATCTCAGCGCTGTGGTCATTTCTATTCGGATTTGGTTGTACGTTGGGCTTTGTTATGGGGCTGTCATTGATTAGCTTACGCACTGCATCCGTGCGCGAAGCGGCTGCTTTATCAGGGATGGCGCAGCTGGTGGGGTACTTGATGGCCGCTGCGGGGCCTGTGACCATAGGGGCTTTATTTGACTGGACCCAAGATTGGCAATATCCCTTGTATGTGTTGATCGGCATTGTCCTGCTGTGGGCAGTCATTGGTTGGTTTGCCAGTGCTCAGGAGTCTGAGCACTGATTATTTGGACGCTGTTCAAGTAGGGATGTAAATCGTAAAACGCGTGCCCTGTTCATCACTGTGCACTTCGATACGTCCACGCAGCAAGCGCGTTACCCATTGATGCACCATATACAAGCCCAACCCCGAGTGTTTTTTACCACGGCCAGTGGTGACAAACGGCTCCCAGATAGATTCGATGAGTTCCGCTGAAATCCCTTTACCATCGTCCGCTATTTCCAGAATGAACTCTTCCTCCTGTTTCGCGGTAATCCTAATAGCGCCTGGCTGACCATTTGAAAAAGCGTGATCCAAGGCATTTAAGACAAGATTCTGCAGCACTTGTGACAAAACGCCTTGTGAAGAATTCAGCTCCTGATCCGCTTCGACCACCATTTCCACATGAATTTCAGGACGCTTATTCAACACTGACTTAAGGGGCGACAGGGTGTCTTCCATCATGCTTTTTACGTTGAAGGATTCGCTATCAGAATACTGCTGCTTTTGCTGGGTAATACGTTTGAATTGTTCAATCACATCGGCCGCACGATTTAAGTTTTGCAAGGCCAGATTGGTCGAACTTTCGTAGGCATCCGCAATTTTCGCATCCACATGGGGCGCAATATTTGACTTGATATGTTGCAAAGAAGAAAGGCACAAACGAATGCCGCCAAGTGGCGTATTCAACTCATGACCGACACCCGCCACCATCAAGCCAAGCGACGATAAGCGTCCTTTTTCCACTAACTCATCTTGCAGAGAGATCAGCATTTTATTGGCTTCGGTTAGCTTCACTTGCGTGGCTTCCAACGCCTCTTTTTCCGATTCGATGCGCTCAAGATGATTTTTACGCTGTTCAATATTGCGCCATAGCAATAAGCCGAAAGTCGTCAGCAAGGTGTAGGTCACCACGACCAAGGCAAGCACCACAATCCAAACAAAGTTCCGTTCTTGCCGCCATACATCAGGACGCGTTTGAGACACCATGTAGTAATAGGAGGCTTGGGACACTTCCTCATCTACGTATACGGGCACAGAAGACAGGGGCCGGCCATCCGCCAAAGTCACCGGCAGTAATGAGCGACTTTGATCCACTTGTTGCCAGCCTTCAGGGAACATATTGGCAAACGAAGACAAGATATCACCATACAAATGCAGCCATTCCAGTTCAGGCTGTGACGCCAAGAGCCACTGCCCTTTGGTATTAATCATTTCTAAGGTGTTATTCGCGCTCTGTAGGGAACGCAGGCGGGCAAACAAATAGTTCAGGTTGTAGTTCACCACCAACAAACCCAGCGTTTGCTGCTTCTCTTGTAGCTTGATGCTGGCACGAATGGTCACTTCGTAGGGCCGAACGATATTGCCGTTCTCTACGTTTAAATCAATGGGGGTCAGCGCTACGGTACGATTGGGAGAAGCCATCCCCTCGGTGAAATAATAGCGATTGGCTTTGTTTTGCAGCTCAGCAGAAGGCACGAGTTCGACGTTACGATCATAGACATTGACGCGCACCCGTTCTTGTCCATTGGTGTCGAGCCAACGAATTTGGGAAATATAATCCGATAACCCTCGGGCACGCATAAAGTACTGCGCCACCGCCAAACGCCACTCTGTTGGGTCAGCAAAGTTCGACGGCAGTAGGCTCGCCTCTAACTCTTCGCCCATGTATTCCATGATTTGCTTGATATGCCCCAATTCACGGGACATCAGCGCGCTACCGCGATTGGCTAACTCGGCTTGCTCATAATATGCATTGTCACGCAGTTTGGCTTGCCAAAGCTGTGCCGTGACACAGCCAAGTAGCGCCGTCAGTAGCAAGGGTACGAAATAAATAACTATCCAAGGGTGCTTCATGCTCTAGACTTTGATTTCCTTATCAGAGGCACACCAAGCTAGGGCATCTTCAAGGGTCATGGGTTTGGCAATCCAATAACCTTGCCCCGCATCGCACCCCATTTGCAACAGCATTTGGTATTGAGATTCGGTTTCTATGCCCTCGGCAATCACACTCATACCGAGCAAGTGCCCAAGATTAATGATCATCTGTACGATCTGTTTATCTTGTTCTGTATCTTGCATGCGCCACACAAACTGTCGATCAATTTTTAGTTCCGCTGCTTTCAAATGAGACAGGTATGACAGTGAAGAGTACCCCGCCCCGAAGTCATCAATACTGACGCGAATGCCTAAGGCTTTAAGCTTATCGAGGTAATCTGCCGCGGAGCGCAGCACTTCTATCAATTGCGTTTCCGTTACTTCAATTTCAATGCTATGGGCATCTACTTGTTGCTGACACAGACAATCGTAAAAGCGCGTAACAAAATCCGCACGGGAGATTTCAGAACCCGCAACATTGACCGAAATAGGTACGTCGATACCCGACTGACGCAATACTTTTACCGCTTCACAGGCACGAATCGCCACGTACTCATCCAGCTTATCAACCAGCCCCGCAGTCTCCGCGAGCGGTACAAAATGATCCGGCGGAATCATTTTATTGTCAGCATCACGCCAACGCACTAAGGCTTCAAAGCCGATCAATTGATGATCTTGCAAACTTACTTTAGGTTGCAGGTGGATAAAGATCTCTTCGTCGTTAAGGGCTAGGCGTAACTTCTTCATTAACTCGTAACGATCTTGTATCTCTGCCAGTTCCGACGCCTCGAATAAGCCAAACTCCATATTACGATGTTTGGTCTGCTCTAGAATCGACTTGGCGATGCCGAGAATCTGCTGCGGTTCCTGATACTCCATATCCGACAGTTTCACCAAGGCGCCGGTCAGATCGATATGATGCTTGGCGCCATCCATTTCAATTTGTGGGTGCAGGATATGCTCTAGGGACTCACGGTCATAATCTTGTTGATCATAGATCAATAACAATAAGGTATCGCGCTCATACATCACCACATCAATGGCTTTGGTAAAGCTGGCTCTTAAATAGCTCGACAGATGTTTCATTAAGGAGCGGCCAAACTTCACCCCGAGCAAGACTTCGCTGTAAGACAGGTCTTCGACAAATAGCATCAGTAGTTTGGCATTTTGACGCTCTTCTAAGGTCAAACGCTCCAGTTGATGCAGCATCCAGTTTTTATTTTGCAGCCCCGTCACAGAGTCGAAGTAAGCCAATTCGGACAAGCGATTATGCAAGGCAACATTATTAAAGCCCGCATTGATGTTTTCGCCAAAAATCTGCAATAGATCGATCTCATAATCGGTCAGTGGCCGATCGCAGTTAATAACCACCAGATAATCCCGTTGATCGACTTCTTCACTGGTGAAATATAAGCACGACAAGGGTGTTTCGATGACATGGCACTGGGCGCTGAGGCTTTGTGCTACCACACGAAAGAATTCAGGATCAGAGGTCATATTGCCAAGATATTGATTGGCCCACGGCTTATACATCCCAGCGACCGCGAACACTCGCGCTTTCCCTGCGGATTCTTCTCGTTGATGAGTAACGCACACCAAGCCGCCTTGATCGAAGCAAAATACCGTCGCCAATTCATCTAATATCGACTGGGTGTAGCTCTTTAGGTCCAGTTTACTGCTCAAGCGCTGACTGGATTCAATCAGCATTTGCAGCCCCTGACGGGCCTGCTGCATAGCTTGCATATGCTCCCAGGTACGCAGGTTACCTAAGACAATGGTCTGCAGATGATCCAGACTTAAGTCGCTCTTATTCCAATAATCATCCACATCATAATTGGCCATCAGATCGTCTAATGGCATCATGCCTGGCTGCCCTGTGAGCAACACAATCCGTACCAATTGATTGCCCAGACCGTTGCGAATACTGCGCACCAACCTAAGGCCTGAATCATCCTGCTCCATCACCACATCCAATAACACTAGGCTGATATCCGGATGTTGGGCTAACACGGTTGCAGCTTGCTGAGCGCTGTTTGCGCTTAAAAACTCTACTTCTCGCCCACCGTAATTTAAGGTTTTAAGCGATAGCAACAAGGTCTCTTGATAGACGATGTCGTCTTCAACCGTGAGAACTTTGCATCGCTGTGACGGTGTGCGGTACATCTCCATATTGCGGATAGCGTCCATAACGATTCGTCCTGCTGAAAATCGGTTCCAAATGTATTAGGTATAGATGCTTTTAAGTCTAGCGTATGTTGTGATTTGTAACGTTCAATATTAGTTGTCACGCATTACAAAAAATCATTTTTGAATCACCACACAAGTGCCGCTGCTTCCTTGTACAAATATGCTATAGTGCCCGTTTCATTATTTCATTGACATCTTGCTCAGCAAGGTAGGGTTATGACAAAGCAAAAAGGCAATCTATTCATTCTGTCGGCGCCATCGGGCGCGGGTAAATCGTCCCTGTACAAAGCACTGCTACAGGCGGATCAAAAAGTTCGTATTTCTGTGTCCCACACTACACGTGCACCGCGCACAGGTGAAGAGCATGGTCGTGAATACTTCTTTGTGGACGTTGATTCTTTCCTAGACATGATCGCTGAAGATGCCTTTTTTGAGCACGCACAGGTGTTTGATAACTACTACGGAACCTCGAAGCAAGCTATTTTTGATATGCTTGAGCAAGGCTTGGATGTGATTCTTGAAATCGATTGGCAGGGCGCGCGCCAAGTGCGTGAGTTGTACCCTGATGCGATCGGCATTTTCATCCTGCCACCCTCTATGCAAGCGCTTGAAGAGCGCCTGACCGGCCGTGGCACCGATGCGGCCGACGTGATCGCCCGTCGTATGTCGAAAGCAGTCAACGAAATGTCGCACTATGACGAGTACGACTACGTCATTATCAACGATGATTTCAATGAAGCGTTGGAACAATTAAAGGCCGTTTTTGTGGCAAATCGCGCAAGAACGCCATTAATCCAAGAGATTCACACAGATCTCATCAATGATCTCTTGTCATAGTGATCGCCCGTTAAGTAAAATTGACGGCACTAATTAGTGATTAATTCTTACCCTATATAGAGGTCAAACATGGCTCGAGTTACAGTTGAAGATTGTCTAGAAAACGTAGATAACCGTTTTGAGTTAGTAATGGTAGCCGCTAAGCGTGCCCGCCAACTAGCAACCGGTGGTGCGGACGCTAAAGTACCACTAGAAGAAGACAAAATGACCGTAGTAGCACTACGTGAAATCGCAGAAAACCTAATCAACGCGAAAAACGTCGACTTCCAAAACAAGCCTACGACTGAGTTCTAAGCATTGATGGTTCGCATCGCTCAACGCACGATTTTCTGGTTTAGCTTTTCCTGATGTGAGGTGAGCGGTGTCTACTATTGAAGTGTTAGCTCAAACCCTTAGCCAATACCTGCCCTATGAGCAGGTGGCGACGGTGAAACGCGCGTATTATTACGCCGAACAAGCCCATGATGGCCAAAAACGCAAAAGTGGCGAGCACTATGTGACGCATCCTCTTGCTGTGGCCTTCATCTTGGCTGACCTGCGCATGGATTGTGAAGGCCTCACGGCTGCCTTGCTGCACGACGTTATTGAAGACACTGGTATTTCCCGCGAATCCCTTGCTGAGCAGTTCGGTGAAGGTGTGGCAGGCCTAGTAGATGGTGTGAGTAAACTGACTCACCTTGAATTCAATAGCCAGCTTGAGAAGCAAGCGCACAACTTCCAAAAAATGGCCATGGCCATGGCCGATGACATCCGCGTCATCATGGTCAAACTGGCCGACCGCCTGCATAACATGCGCACTCTTGATGCCATGCCGGGCCATAAAAAGCGCCGCATTGCCCGCGAAACCCTCGATATTTACGCCCCTATTGCCAACCGCTTAGGTATGTACGAGGTCAAAGTCGACCTAGAATCCTTGGCCTTTGAAGCCTACTACCCGATGCGTTCACGCATGCTAAAGCGCGCGATTAATAAGCGTTATGGCCAGCGTGAAAAAGCCATGCAAAAGCTTGAGGATTTTATCCGTTCGGAATTGGCCGCTGACTACATCGATTCAACTATCAGCGTGCGCGAAAAGCACACCTACAGCATCTACCAGAAAATGCATAAGAAACGCCGTTCTCTGGAAGAAATCATGGATGTCATGGGCGTGCGCATCGTGACCGATCGTCAAGACAGCTGTTATCGCATTTTAGGTGTGATTCATGCTTTGTTTAAGCCGATCGAAGGGCGCTTTAAAGATTACATTGCCGTACCCAAATCGAACGGTTACCAGTCATTGCACACCACGGTGGTGGGTAATAACGGTTTGCCATTGGAAGTACAAATCCGTACTCAAGAAATGGATATGGTGGCGATCAATGGTATCGCCGCACACTGGACGTACAAGTCTCAAGGTCAGTCAACCATGACCGCGACCAACCATGAGCGTGCGACCAAGTGGGTGAAAAGCTTGCTTGAGATTCAAGAAAAAGCCCACAACCCGATGGAATTCATCGACAACGTTAAAAGCGATCTTTTCCCTGATGAAGTGTATGTGTTTACACCAAAAGGCGAGATTATCGAGCTGCCATCTGGTGCGACGCCGGTGGACTTTGCCTACGGCGTGCACACAGAAATCGGTAACACCTGTATTTCTTGTCGTATCAACCGTCGTCTAGCACCGCTGAGTACGCAGCTAGAAAGTGGCCAGACCGTTGAAGTGATCACCGCGAAAAGTGCCCAGCCAAACGTGGCTTGGTTGAGTTTTGCCATCACTGGTAAAGCGCGCACCAACATTCGCCATTACCTGAAGTCGAAACAGCGTGAAAACGCCATTTCCTTTGGTTACCGTCTGCTAACACGTTCATTGAATGCGTTCCGCACCACGGTCGAAGAACTGACCGAAGAACAAATCAAAGTGGTACTCGAGGCACATCAACTTGAGACCATGGACGATCTACTCGAGTCCATTGGTAAAGGCCGTCACGTAGGCTACGTGATTGCGCGTCAGCTGTTCCCGAACTTCAATGAAGACGAACTGATCACACCGAAGTCGTTCAAAGTGAATGGCTCCGAAGGCATGCTGATCTCCTACGCCAAATGTTGTTCGCCGATCCCAGGTGACCCGATTGTCGGCTACGTGCAAGTGGACAAAGGCATTATCATTCATCATCAGAGCTGTCCGAACATTCAAGACCACCTTGCTAACCCAGAGCGCTACATTCGCATGACCTGGAGTAAAGAAATCGAGGAAGAGTTGAATGTTAGCCTTATCGTGACCTACGTGAATGAACGTGGCGCGGTGGCAAAAATCGCCAGCTCGATTACCGATACCGATTTCCAAGTGTCGAACTTGGACATCATTGAGCGTGGCAAGATTTCCCGTTTACGTCTCAACATCGCCATTTCCAGCCGTGTTGGCTTGGCCGATGTGATGCGTCGTATTAAAGCTGTGCGCTGTGTTGAAAAAGTGTCTCGCGAAACCATTGTTGGACGCTGATCAGGCAGTGTTAATTGATTAAATCTTTAAGGATCCCAAATCATGGCAAAACAAGTGATCTTCTCTGAAAACGCACCGGCAGCGATCGGCCCATACTCTCAAGCAGTTCGTGCTGGTAACACTGTTTACCTATCTGGCCAAATCCCATTGGTTCCAGCAACAATGGAAGTGATCAGCGACGACGTTGCCGAGCAAACAACTCAAGTATTCCAAAACCTACAAGCAGTCTGTGAAGCAGCTGGCGGCTCTCTAAAAGACATCGTTAAGCTAAACATCTACATGACTGACCTAGGTAACTTCGCCCTAGTAAACGAAGTCATGACGAAATTCTTCGTTGAGCCATACCCAGCTCGCGCAGCACTAGGCGTACGCGCGCTGCCAAAAGGCGTTGCGGTTGAAATCGAAGGCGTAATGGTACTAGAAGACTAATCTTCTTTTATCAAGCCTAAAAGAAAGGCGCTTGGAGCAATCCAAGCGCCTTTTTTGTTGTTTGGGAGGTGGTTACAAGCCTGCGCTCATGTGCGCTAACCATTCATGGTAGTCCGCCATCATACTCTCATACCCTGCCACATAGGACGGATACTCTGGCTGCCAGCCCATTTCATGCAGCGCAGTCGGCACGATACGCTTACCACGTGCTGGTAGGTAATCGGTCAGTTTAATACTGTCCGGTAGTGGCGGTAACACTTGTAAGCGTGCCGCGAGCCAGAGCTTCACTTCCCACATGGACGTTGGTTGACCATCGCTAGCAATCAGATGCTTGGGGAGCTTTTGTCCCGTTAAGGCAACCGCTCCGAGCACACATAAGGCCGACACTACATCGTCACGGTGAATACGGTTGGTCCATTGATTCACCGACCAAGCATCGCCACGATGCACACCTTCTAATAAACGAAAGCGCCCTGGTCCATAAATCCCCGAACAGCGCAGTGCCGTGCTCGATAAATTATCACTCAGCACGCGTTCCGCCGCTAAAATCTGCTCTGCCGTGTCCGAGTCGGCCACCGCTGGCGTATGATCATCAATCCATTCACCACGATTTTGCCCATAGACACTGGTGCTAGAGACAAAAATCACTTTGGGTTGCGTGCGATTTTGATAGGCCGCCACCAACGCCTTGGCCGTCTCCACATAAGCAGCGGCATATGCCTCGGTCGTTCGACCAGATGGTGTCATAATCAGATAGACCAACTCTGCATCCGGCCATTGTTCCGACGGCAACGTGGTGATGTCATGGGTAATGCCCGTCACGCCCTTGGGAAAGTGTGTTCCCGAACGTCGAATACCCGTTACCTGAGCGCCTTGATCCACAAAGTGTTGCGCGACGCCCTGCCCTAAATCTCCACAACCTGCTATTAGAATCTTTGTCATGATTCCCTCGATCATTGCAAAAAATGCTTAACTGTCCAGAAACAGTACACTTTATCAGAATATGTATTATCATAGTTAATACCAATCAAAAGGGTATCAGACTATGACGCTAACAGAACTCAAGTACATCGTTATGCTAGCCGAAGAGAAGCACTTTGGACGCGCTGCAGAGCGTTGCCATGTCTCTCAGCCAACTCTCAGTGTGGCCGTCAAAAAGCTAGAAGACGAACTCGGTGCGGCTATTTTTGAACGCAGCAAGAGCTCAGTCTACATCACCCCGATTGGTGAACAAATCATTGCCCAAGCACGCCGCGTGTTGGAGCAAGCGAACATGATCAAAGAGCTGGCTTCTTCTGGTAAAAACCAACTGCGTGGCCCTTTGAAAGTCGGTGCGATTTTCACCATCGCCCCTTACCTGTTCCCATCGATGATCCCAGAGCTGAAAAGCATTGCCGAAGGCATGCCTTTGCAGATCGAAGAGGATCTGACGGAGAACTTACGCCCTAAACTGCGTAATGGCGAACTGGATGCCATCATTGTTGCGTTACCGTTTCGTGAGCCGGACGTGGTGACACAACCGATTTACGAAGAAGAGTTCGTGGTGCTGATGCCGAAAGATCACCCTTGGACCAAGCTCGAACACATCAGTACCGATCAGCTCACCACTGACAATTTGCTTCTATTAGGCAAGGGCCATTGCTTCAGCGATCAGGTCATGGAAGCTTGCCCCTTGGTGGGCGAAGATGAACTCAACGACGGCCATACTATCGTTAATGGTAGCTCGTTGGAGACAATTCGCTACATGGTGTCATCCGGTTTAGGGGTCACCGTGTTACCTAAGTCCGCTGTGACCCATTTAGACGAAAGCATTCTAGCGGTGCGCCCCTTTAAAGCACCGGTACCCAAACGCACCGTGGCACTGGCATGGCGCGCCAGCTTCCCACGTCCGCAGGCGATTGAGTCCCTAAGTCAGTCCATTAAAGAAGCCTGTAAGAAGTTGAACCTAGGCTAACTATGGTTGACGCATTAGAAACCCAAGACATCAAAGAGCTGAAAGGTGTTGGCGCGGCGATGGCAGACAAGCTCGCCAAGCTCAACATTCACACGGTGCAAGATGCGCTGTTTCATTTGCCGATCCGCTATCAAGATCGCACCCGCGTGGTGCCGATTGGGCAGTTGCGTTTTGGTGACGAAGCGGTGATTGAAGGGGAAGTCAGCGGCTGTGAAATCAAAATGGGCAAACGCCGCAGTTTGATTTGTCGCTTACGCGATCATTCTGGCTCTCTGTGCCTGCGCTTTTTTCATTTTAATGCGGCACAAAAGAAGCAATTAGAGCAAGCCGGTCGCGTTCGATGCTTTGGTGAGATTCGCCGTGGCAGCACTGGCTTTGAAATTTATCACCCAGAATACAGCGTGATAAAAGATGATGATGCTCATGAAGGCACGGAACAGCTGACGCCCATTTACCCGCTCACAGAAGGCATCACGCAAACTAAGATTCGTCAGATCTGTGAGCAAGCTTTAGAACGTTTAACGCCATACAACCTACGAGAATGGCTGCCAGACAGCATTCGCCAGCAGTTTAGCCTACCCGCTTTAGCCGATGCGATTCATTTTCTGCACCACCCAACTCGCGGTACTGACCTTGAACAGTTAAAACGCGGCGCGCACCCTGCCCAATATCGCCTATCGTTTGAAGAGTTAATGGCCCATCAGCTGTCCTTGATTGGCAAACGGCAAATGGCCAAGCACGATCGTGCCATTGTCGTGCCTGAGCGCGGTGCCTTGGTCGATCAACTCTTAGCTCAATTACCGTTCGCGCCCACCGGTGCACAACAGCGCGTTAGCCTAGAGATTCTTACTGACTTAGGCACCGGCCATCCGATGCTGCGCCTAGTACAAGGGGATGTGGGTTCCGGTAAAACCCTAGTCGCGGCCATGGCCGCGGCCGCGGTGGTGCAACAAGGTTACCAAGTAGCAGTGATGGCCCCGACGGAAATCCTCGCGGAACAGCACTATATCAACTTCAAACAATGGTTTGAGCCACTCGGTATCGAGGTGGCGTGGATGATCGGTAAGCTCAAAGGCAAACAACGTGAAGCCGAATTAGAACGGATCGCCTCGGGGAGCGCGAGTATTGTCGTGGGGACTCATGCCCTATTCCAAGAAACCGTTACCTTCAAAGGCTTAGCCTTGGCGATCATTGATGAACAACACCGCTTTGGGGTACATCAACGTATGGCGCTGCGTGAAAAAGGCTTACAGGCCGGTTTTCAGCCCCATCAGCTAATTATGACCGCCACGCCAATTCCTCGGACCTTGGCCATGTCTGCTTACGCAGATTTGGATTGTTCGATTATTGATGAGCTACCGCCAGGACGCACGCCAGTAAATACCATTGTCGTGTCCAACCAACGTCGCGACGAAGTGATTCAGCGCGTACGCCATGCCTGCGAAGAAGGCAAGCAAGCCTATTGGGTCTGTACCCTGATCGAAGAGTCCGAGGCACTACAATGCCAAGCGGCGGAAGACACCGCTATCCTTCTGCAAGAGCATTTAACCGGACTTTCGATTGGCTTGGTCCATGGACGCCTTAAGGCGCAGGAAAAAGCCGATATCATGGCGCGTTTTAAAGCCGGTGAAATTCAACTTTTAGTCGCCACCACCGTCATCGAAGTGGGGGTCGATGTGCCCAATGCCAGTTTAATGGTCATTGAAAACCCAGAACGCCTTGGTTTGGCGCAATTGCACCAATTACGTGGTCGTGTCGGTCGTGGCCAAGCCGCCAGTCATTGTGTGCTGTTATACCATGCGCCACTCGGTCAACAGGGCAAAGCCCGTCTGGCGACCATGCGCGAAACCACCGATGGCTTTAAGATTGCCGAAAAAGACCTTGAGCTACGTGGTCCAGGTGAATTACTCGGTGCCCGTCAAACCGGTCTGCTGGAGTTTAAAGTAGCGGACTTGCAGCGTGATAAAGCCCTCTTACAGAACGTGCAACAAGCCGCTGCGCAGCTTTATCAGCACTATCCTGAACACGTGTCTCCCCTGCTGTCGCGCTGGTTGCCCAAGCATCAACAGTATTTGAATGTCTAGTCATAAGAATATTGTTGCATTTGTCTAAATTTTAATCAGACTGTCACATCTTGGTTTGAAGATAGCCTTCATTAACCCCACCTTTGCCAAGGAATAACAGAGGAACCTGCCCGTGACTGCCATCGCTGAATCATTCGCGTTAGTAAAAGATCTGACTTTAACGGGTAGCTACGGCTACCAAATCCAACAAGATCGCGTGATCATTACGATTGATCAGATTGCTAGCCAGCGCAGCCTAGACAATCTCAGTGGCACTCTGGCGATTGAGTTACGTGGCTACCAGCAAGACGGTCAGCAAGCCCTGCTTGCCAGCACTACCATTGGGCAACTATCAGGACAGCATTTCCTCGCTAATTGTCAGTATGATCTCGTATTCCAAGCCCCGCCTGCAGGTGACTGGCAAATCGCCTTAGAGCTGCGCGAATGGGATGGGGAAGACTACGTCTTGGCCGATCGTCAGCTGTTTGATCAAGCGTATGTGCTTGAAACCGATACGAAAACCGCCGAAGAAGCGATTATCGCTAAAGAAGATAATGTGATCATCGCCGATTTCACACCTGTCACAGAATTAGACCTGCCAGCTCAGTCAGAAACGGCAGCCCCAGAGAAGCCTGAAAAGACGACCAAAGCAAAGAAAAGCAGCAAGGTCGAAAAGGTGCTATTAAGCGTTAACCATAGCAGTCTAGAAGAGCTTTCTAACGTTAAAGGCTTGCCTAAGAAAGTGGCTAAGGAAATCGTCGATCAGCGTCCCCACTCCACTTGGGAAGGGCTACTAAAGCTCAAAGGGATTGGGCCTAAACTGCTAAAAAAGTTAAGCAAGGTTTTAAAGCTTAATTAAGCTCGCCCACTATCATTGCCCTATAAAAAAACCACGCTGATTGTGCGTGGTTTTTTTTCTGCCGAGGATGACAAGTCCGTTACGGGATTTTCACCACAGTGGTATTTTTCACTTCTTCCATGGCCACATAAGTACGTGATTCGCGTACGTGCGGTAAGGTCAGCAAGGTTTCACCCAGTAGGTGACGGTAGGCGTCCATATTCGATACCCGAGCTTTGAGTAGATACTCAAAGTCACCGGCAATCAGGTGACATTCCAGCACTTCCGGAATCTCGGCGACGGCTTCTTTAAACTCGTTAAAACCTTCTGGGGATGTGGCTTTCAGTCGAATCTCCACAAACACCAACAAGCCCGCGTCCACTTTACGCGGATCGACCAAGGCACAATAACCGGTAATGTAGCCATTACGTTCCAGTCGGCGCACACGCTCTAAACACGGTGTGGCACTCAAACCAACACGACTCGCAAGCTCCACATTCGATAAGCGACCATTAATTTGCAGCTCACGCAGGATCTTCTTATCCAATCTGTCCAAAGGCTTTGCAGACGTTTCCATCAATATGACTCTCCGAAGGTAACTGTCATTTAATTTAGCGCGATTCTACCACGGGGCAAATCACTTAGGAAAAATAACCACTATCAGTGGACCTCAGGAGTTGAGGCGCTTTCATCCACAAGGTCGCACTAAATCAAGACACAAAGCACCCACTAGCACCAAGTAAAGTCCAAACGCATCTTTTTGTGCATTTATCCACCAGAAACTAGTCATATTTCGCATCAATAAAGTGCGCCAAAACATTTTTATGCACCAAGCTTACACAAAATAAACAAAAACTATTAATTACAGCTTTAGTCTTGATCTATATTTATTAAAAACCAATAAAAAAGGAAAAATTTTGCACAATGCAGTGTTTTCGCCTTGACTCAGGGGCAACAACAGTCATTCCATAAGGTAGTGCCGAGCTTATTCAGCAGATTGCACTGGACTAGAAGACAACAAAAATAACTAAGAATGTTGGCAAGCTACTTGCTTCATACTTTGTACGAAAGCGAACCAAAAGCGATCTGCACAAGTATTTGAATGGATCTTCAAAGCAGATTCGACTTTGCAAACATAACAACTAGTAAAACGCCTGGAGGCAATATCATGAAATCGAACGTTGGTAAAATTCTCACCACCGCTGCGGTGGCAGCTACGATCAGTACCGGTGCAGCAGCAGCAACATTGGACGATGTTAAGGCAAAAGGCTTTATCCAGTGTGGCGTTAGCCAAGGTGTGCCAGGATTTTCAAACGCAGATGATGCGGGTAACTGGACAGGGATCGACGTTGATGTTTGTCGTGCCACGGCTGCTGCCATCTTCGGCGATGCGCAAAAAGTGAAATTCACACCGCTATCAGCGAAAGAGCGCTTCACCGCACTGCAGTCCGGTGAGATCGATATCCTATCTCGTAACACCACTTGGACTTACACTCGTGATACTTCTCTGGGCTTAGATTTCACCACGCCTAACTTCTACGATGGTCAAGGCTTTATGGTACGTAAGGACCTTGGTGTGGAATCCGCTCTCGATTTAGATGGCGCTACAGTCTGTACTGAACAAGGTACCACTACCGAGCTAAACATGGCGGACTTCTTCCGTAAACACCAGTTGTCGTACGTTCCAGTTATCGTACAAAAAGCCGACGAAGCCCTAGCCGCTTACGCCTCCGGTCGTTGTGACGTGTTCACCACCGACAAATCTGGTCTAGCAGCACACCGTACTAAGCTGGCCGACCCTGCGGCGCATATGATTCTGCCGGAAACCATTTCTAAAGAACCGCTTGGTCCTGTAGTACGTCATGGCGATAACCAATGGAAAGACATCGTGACTTGGGCGCAATTCGTACAGATCAACGCGGAAGAAATGGGCATCAGCTCTGCAAACGTTGCTAAGGTCAAAGCCGAAACAACTGACCCAGGCATCCGTCGTCTGCTAGGTGCAGAGGGCAACATGGGTGAGTCACTGGGCCTTGGCGCAGATTGGGCTTACAACATCATTGCTAAAGTCGGTAACTACGGCGAAATGTTTGAACGTAACGTGGGTCCAAATACGCCAGTAGGTCTACCACGCGGCGTCAATAATCTATGGAGCGAAGGCGGCGTTTTGTACGCGCCACCAGTACGTTAATCACGTCGTCATTCCTTCTGCAATTGGGAATACACCCAGTGGCAAGCGCCACTGGGTTACCCCTTCCGTCTTCCATCTGACGAGCATTTAATGCCTGAACCAAGATGAGCGAAAAAACTACAACTAATACGAGCTTTTTGAACGACGCTGGCAACCGTGCCCTGTTGTTCCAAGCAGTGCTCTTGATCGTAGTGGTGGCGGTGGGCTATTACCTGTTCCACAACCTCCAATCGAACTTACAAACTCAAGGGATTTCGACCGGTTTTTCATTTTTAAATGAACCGGCGGGCTTTCCGATCCTTATCCATTTAATCGAATACACCGAGGCGAACAGTTACGGCCGAGCGTTTGTGGTTGCCCTAATCAACACCACGTTAATTTCTCTTATTGGCATCCTACTGGCGACCATTATTGGTGTGGTAATGGGCTTAGCCCGTTTATCCAATAACTGGCTGGTGGCCCGTTTAGCGACGGTCTACATCGAGACCTTGCGTAACATTCCACTGTTACTACAGATGTTCTTCTGGTATTTCGCCGTATTGGCAGCGTTACCGCACCCGCGTGATAGCTTGATATTTGGCGACTTTTTGCTGAACAAACGTGGCATCTACTCCCCTAACCCCATTTTCCAAGAGGGTATTGGCATCGCAGTGGCGGCCTTCTTTATCGCCGTAGCCGCTTCTATTGCCTTGATTGTCTGGGCTAAGAAACGCCAAAAGAGAACCGGCGTCTGGTTTCCCGCTTATTGGACATCGATCGCCATCATTCTCGTGGGTACCGTGCTGGGATTTGCCATCGCCGGCTTCCCAGTAGAGTTTGAACTCCCTCAAAAAAGTCGCTTTAACGTTTCTGGCGGCATGGTGTTAGTGCCTGAATTTGTCGCCGTATTGGTGGCTCTGTCTACCTATACCGGTGCCTTCATCGCCGAAATCGTCCGCGCAGGTATCTTGTCGGTAAACTGGGGACAAACGGAAGCGGCACGATCCTTAGGCCTTCGTGATGGTCTAACACAACGTTTAATCGTGCTACCACAAGCACTACGCGTGATCATCCCACCACTGACTAGCCAATATTTGAACTTGGCGAAAAACTCATCTTTGGGGGCGGCGATTGCTTACCCTGAGTTGGTCGCAGTGGTCATGGGAACCACCCTTAACCAAACTGGTCAGGCGATTGAGACTATCGGTTTGTGTATGTTGGTATACGGCTCTTTAAGCTTGTCCATTTCGTTCTTTATGAACTGGTACAACAAGAAGATGTCGCTGGTAGAGCGCTAGGAGACCAATATGACAATTGAATTCAAACCCTCTCCAAGCCTCCCACCACCACAGAATGCTGTGGGTGCCGTGGCTTGGATCCGTAAGAACTTTTTCTCTTCGCCGCTGAATATCTTTTTAACCGTATTCAGCTTCTACATCCTCTATCTGCTACTGCCTCCGATGGTGCAGTGGGCGATTATCGATGCCACATGGGAAGGCACCTCTAAAGCCGCCTGTACCGCGGGTGGCGCCTGCTGGGCTTTTGTTCGGGTGCGTTTTGACCAGTTTATGTATGGTCTTTACCCTGCCACAGAGTATTGGCGCGTTAATGTCGCAGCCCTCTTGCTGGTCGTGCTAGTGGGCATGTTTGCCATTAAAGCCATCAACAAGCTGATGCTGTCGATTGCCATTATTGTGGTGTACCCAGTGGTCGCT
The DNA here is from genome assembly GCF_057626615.1 of Marinomonas sp. HM11-D. Lineage (NCBI taxonomy): Bacteria > Pseudomonadati > Pseudomonadota > Gammaproteobacteria > Oceanospirillales > Oceanospirillaceae > Marinomonas > Marinomonas sp. HM11-D. The sequence continues at coordinate 100,603 of NZ_JBMMKT010000008.1, forward strand.
TACTTCCTGTTCGCTGGCGGTGTTTTGGGCTTGGAAGTGGTGGAAACCTCACTTTGGGGTGGCCTATTCCTAACCATGCTGCTCGGTATCATTGGTATCGTGGCGTCATTTCCATTGGGCGTCATCCTAGCACTAGGGCGTCAGTCAGACATGCCCGTTGCCAAATCGGTGTGTGTCATCTTTATTGAGACCATTCGTGCAGTTCCCCTGATCACCATCCTGTTTATGGCCTCGGTGATGATTCCGCTGTTCTTGCCCGATGGCTTGAACTTCAACAAGTTATTGCGCGTTCTGATCGGTATTACCTTGTTCTCTGCGGCCTATATGGCGGAGGTGATTCGTGGTGGTTTGCAGGCGATTCCAAAAGGCCAATACGAAGCCGCTGATGCCATGGGTCTGACTTACTGGCAATCGATGATCCTAGTGATCCTGCCACAAGCACTAAAACTGGTCATTCCAGGCATTGTGAACACCTTTATCGGCTTGTTCAAAGACACCACGCTAGTCTACATCGTCGGTATGTTCGACTTCTTGGGCATTATTCAAATGGCCAACCATGATGCCAACTGGCTGGGTACCACCACAGAAGGTTACGCCTTTGCAGGCTTTGTTTATTGGGCTATCTGCTTCGGTATGTCCCGCTACTCCATGGCGGTTGAGCGTAAGTTAGATACCGGACACAAGCGGAATTAATTAACCATTTGAGGCCTTAACAGATGACAGATAGAAACATGGCACTTGCCCAACTTGAGCCGGGCGAAGAAGCAATCATTCAATTTAGCGATGTCAACAAGTGGTACGGTGAATTCCACGTGTTGAAGAACATCAACTTCAGCGTCAAAAAAGGCGAACGTATCGTTGTGTGTGGTCCATCAGGTTCCGGTAAATCCACCATGACCCGCTGTATCAACCGTCTTGAGGAACACCAAAAAGGTCAGATTTTGGTGGACGGCATCGAGATGAACGACAACCTGAAAAACATCGAAGCGATCCGCAAAGACGTGGGCATGGTGTTTCAGCACTTTAACCTGTTCCCGCATTTAACCATCTTGGAAAACCTGACGCTGGCGCCAATTTGGGTGCGTAAAACCCCTAAAAAAGAAGCCGAAGCCATGGCCATGCACTACTTGGAGCGCGTAAAGATCGCCAACCAAGCACTGAAATACCCAGGTCAGCTTTCCGGTGGTCAGCAGCAGCGTGTGGCGATTGCCCGCGGTTTGTGTATGAAACCTCGTATCATGTTGTTCGATGAACCCACCTCTGCCCTTGACCCAGAAATGATCAAGGAGGTACTGGACGTGATGATCCAGCTGGCTGACGAAGGCATGACCATGGTCTGTGTCACCCACGAAATGGGCTTTGCTAAAACCGTGGCGGACCGTGTGGTCTTTATGGATGCAGGGGAAATCGTCGAGGCGAATACGCCCCATGAATTCTTTGAAAGTCCACAGCATGATCGTACGCAATTGTTCTTAAGTCAGATTTTGAACCACTAATCTTGCTATTTGCGCCAATCCTGTCTAAAAAAGCCCCTTATGGGGCTTTTTTAGTTTGCTCAATAATGTCCTAATAAAGAAAACCGTTTTACTTGGGGATTCAGAGTGTCAGACCAACCTGTCGAACAACCTATTAGCACGCGAGTACGCATTGTTCACCTCGCCGATCACACTGGCAAACTGCAGGTTATTTTCCCCTATGACAGCATGCTCGACATGGCCGCTTTATCGCGCTTAACTAAGCGCCGCTTTGATCCCGTCGCCAACTACAACATCGAAGGCGACCCGCTGATTAAACCAAACACTTGCTCCACGCTCATTGATAAGTCCCTATTGAACAGCGATATCATTGAGCTACGCAGCAGCGCGCAACAAAGCTATAAAAGCTACTCTAAAGAAGAGTTTACCGACCGTTTTCAAGGTCCCTTATCCCGTTATGAACAGATCGCTATTCCGGTTGCCAACATTCCTAAACCGGTGGCCGATCTGAGCCAAGATCCCGAGCAGATGCAGGCAGCCTTAGGGAAATTTCAGTCCATGCGTTTACAAGCCCGCTTGGAAGAAACTCTCGAGATTCCGCCACTACCCGCATCATCGCACCGCATTATTCAGCTGTGCTCGAATGAACATGCCGGCACCGATGATCTGTGTGATGTGATCAGTTTAGACCCGTCTTTGTCAGCACAGGTGATCAGCTGGGCCTCGTCGCCCTATTACGGCGTACGTGGTGAAATTGACTCGGTGGAAGACGCCATTATTCGTGTTTTAGGCTTTGATATGGTGATGAATCTAGCGCTTGGCTTATCCATGGGTAGCGCATTTCAACTGCCGCAAAACGGCCCCCGTCACTACGAAGATTTCTGGTTCAGTGCCGTATCCCATGCGGTTCTGATGGAAGAGTTAGTGCGCAAAATGCCATCCGGTGAGCGCCCACGCTTGGGCCATGCTTATTTATCTGGCTTACTGCATAACTTCGGTTATCTAGCGATCGCCGTGGTATTACCGCCGCACTTCGGTATTTTGTCGCGCTATATCGAGGCCAATGCCCACCTGCCAACCGATGTGATTGAAATGCAAACCCTACATTTCACCAAAGAACAGCTAGGCGCTTGGCTACTGAAACATTGGGGCTTGCCAGAAAGCATCTACACGGCGGTGCGTTACAGCCAGACACCAAATTATCAAGGCGACCACTTCAAACTGGCACTTGGTTTACAACTTTGCCATCAACTGTTTAACGATGAGCCACTTAATCCTGAACTACTGCAAGCGTTAAACTTAAAAGCGGAAGACGCACAGAAGTGTCATCGCAAAGTACTCAGCTCTTCTAGCGAACTGTGCAAAATGGTTGATCTGATAAGCGGGGCCAAATGAACCTGCTAAACCACAAGCTGGCGCAGCAGTTTGACTACCGCTGGCATAGCATTGAGCAGGTTGCGCGCGTTGCCATTCCGAAAAATATCTTGCCGTGGCTAATCACCAGTCATTCGATTACCGCGAAGCTGCGTCAAGCGGGTCAATTGCGGGTCGAGGTATTAAGCGATGCTTGGCAACTCCCATCACCGCGTGAACGTCTACGATTGAAGTTAAAAAATCGCGAAACGGCTCGAGTACGTAGCGTCATTTTGTACGTCGATGAGATCCCTGTGGTGTATGCTCGGTCAATTATTCCAGCCCGCTCATTGCGCGGCTCTTGGCGCTACCTGCCGCATTTAGGCAACCGTCCTCTGGGTGGTTACGTGTATAAATCTAAAGGCTTACGCCGTAGCCCAACGGAAGTCGTGAAACTGCCTGCTGGTTTGATTCTGAATTGCCAAGACTCGCTCTGGGCGCGGCGTTCCGTATTTATCGAATATGGCCCAGGTATCTTGGTCAACGAAGCCTTCTACCCTGCCATCAGTGCTATTACGCCGGCCGCCGGACAACTTTAACAAAGCGATAAAATCCATGAGTAAACTAAAAGATTACGCCGACTTAACCCGTTTTAACCGCCCAATCGGTTCCCTATTGCTGATGTGGCCAACCCTTTGGGCACTTTGGTTGGCGGCCGATGGCTGGCCAGAATGGCATCTGATTTTCATCTTTGTACTGGGTGTGTTCAGCATGCGCTCAGCAGGCTGCGTCATTAACGACTTTGCCGATCGTAAAGTCGATGGCTTTGTCGAACGTACTAAGAACCGTCCGTTGCCGTCCGGTCGTGTATCAGAAGTAGAAGCCTTGGCACTGTTTGCCGGACTATCGATTTTAAGCTTTATTTTGGTGCTGTTTACCGACCTGCAAACCATTTTGCTGTCTTTTGTCGGTTTGTTCCTAGCAGCGCTGTATCCTTTTATGAAACGCTACACCCATTTACCGCAGCTGTTCCTAGGCTTGGCGTTCTCATGGGCCATCCCGATGGCCTACAGCGCTCAAGGGGGTAGCTTACTGGATCCGCAACTGTGGATGTTGTTTGTGGCGAACTGTTTCTGGACCATCGCCTATGACACCTACTACGCCATGACTGACCGTCCCGACGATTTGAAAGTCGGCATTAAGTCCACCGCTATCCTATTTGGCCGTTACGACTTACTGGTGATTATTATTCTGCAGGGCCTAACCCTATCGCTGATGATGTGGATTGGCGTGATTGCTCAGCTGGGGATTTTGTACTTTGTCAGCTTGTTGGGCGCTGTGTACCTGTTTTACCAGCAATACCAACAAGCCAAAGAGCGTGAGCGCCAAGCCTGCTTCCGTTCTTTCTTAGATAATAACCGTGTCGGTTACTGCATCTTTGCAGGAATCTTACTCGGGTATTACATTTAATTGTGGCAATCATGTGGCACTGATATGACAATTTAACACAGCTGTCATATTTAGCGGCTTTAATAACTACCGTTCCTGAGATGAGGATAAATCCTGTGACCGGTAAAAAAGTACTAATTATTGATGATGAAGCACCAATCCGCGAGATGATCGCCGTCGCGCTGGAAATGGCTGGCTATGAATACATGGAAGCGGAAAATAGCCAACAGGCGCATGAGATGATCGTCGATCACCGCCCTGATTTGGTGTTAGTGGATTGGATGATGCCTGGTGGCAGTGGCGTTGAGTTGACTCGTCGCCTGAAAAAAGACCCAACCACGGCGGAAATTCCCGTCATCATGTTGACCGCGAAAAGCGAAGAAGACAACAAGATTCAAGGTCTAGAAGTGGGTGCGGATGATTACATCACCAAGCCATTCTCGCCACGTGAATTGGTGGCGCGTTTAAAAGCGGTATTGCGTCGTGCCACACCACAAGGTGTCGACGACCCAATCGAAGTGGAAGGCCTACTGCTAGACCCTATCAGCCAACGCGTTTCCATTGGCACCATGCCAATCGAGATGGGACCGACTGAGTACCGCTTGTTGAAATTCTTAATGACTCACCAAGAGCGTGCCTACTCTCGCGCACAGCTATTGGATCAAGTCTGGGGTGGAAACGTTTACGTTGAAGAGCGTACGGTGGATGTGCATATTCGTCGTCTACGTAAAGCGATTGGCGATTCCCACGACTTTTTAATTCAAACGGTTCGCGGCACGGGTTACCGATTCTCTGCGAAACGTACGGCATAGACTTTATATGAAAAGAACTTGGCAACGAGCTTTCATTACATGGATGAGTGGACTAATGGCGGTGATCGCCATTGGTTTCGTATTGGGCCATATTCTTGCGCTAGCCTTATTGTATACGCTCGGTACGCTGTATTGGCAGCTGTATCAACTGTATCAATTTCACAATTGGCTACGCCGCTCCGGTAAAGCTGCGCCCCCAGACGCGACGGGTATCTGGGGTGAAATCTTTGATGCAGTCTATCGTCTGCAAAAGAAACAGCGTAAATCGAAACGTCGTATGCGCCAAGCCTTGAACCGTATCGAGAACTCCACCGCCGCGCTCAAAGAAGGCGTGATCATGGCCGATAATAACGGCAACTTGGAATGGTGGAACAACTCGGCGGGCTTGTTATTGGGCCTGCAACGTCCTGTCGATCGTGGTCAACCGATTACCAATATTCTGCGTAATCCGGAATTCTTTAAATACTTCACGCAAAAGCGCTTTGGTGAGCCTCTCGTGATTAAATCGCCTTCAAAAGAAGGGGTATATTTAGAGCTGCAAACCACGCTTTACGACCAAAACGATCACCTGATTTTTGTCCGTGATGTGACCCGTTTACATTTGCTAGAGCAGATGCGTAAAGACTTTGTCGCAAACGCTTCCCACGAGCTGAAAACGCCACTGACAGTGATCAAAGGCTATCTTGAAACCTTATCCATGTTTAAAGATAACCTGCCGCCGTCCATGCAACGCGGTATCGTCAATATGACCGATCAGTCGTTGCGTATGGAGCATTTGATCGAGGACTTGTTGTTGCTGTCTCGCCTAGAGACCAATGATCAGAAAGAGCCCCATCAATGGCTTAAGCTGGAAGACATTTGTGAGACGGTGCGTAAAACCGCCCTGCCGATGATGTCAGAGCAGCATGAGATTAGCTTTGAGATTCCAGAAGATAGCTACATTTATGGCGCTACCAGTGAGCTTTATAGCGCGTTTTCAAACCTTATCTTCAACGCGATCAAGTACTCACCAGAAGGTGGTCACGTTCAGGTAAAATGGATTCAAAATGAATTCAGTGGAGTGTTCTCAGTAGAAGACCAAGGTTTGGGCATCGACCCACGCCACATTCCACGTCTAACGGAACGCTTCTTCCGTGTCGATAAGGGCCGCGGCTCTAACACTGGTGGTACTGGTTTGGGCTTAGCGATCGTCAAGCACGTCTTGATTCACCATAACGCCAAGCTGCAAATTCGCAGTCAACCGGGGTTTGGCAGCACCTTCTCCTGCCACTTCCCAACCGACCGTGTACGCCAAGAGGCATTGCTAGCGACCGTGGCAAGCGATGTGGAAGACAACGTGGATGACGTGAAGAAAGTGTCCGATACGGCTGAGAACGGCTCAGAAACATCCGCGCATACGCCTTCTGCGTAGTGCAGCACTCAGATACAAAAAAGCCCAATGCAATGCATTGGGCTTTTTTATGCGTCGTCTGAATCGTTCTTACAACGAATCAAATAAACGCTGAATAAAGGCTTCCTTGTCCGCGTCCTGATCGATCAAACACAGGGTCACGGTTAAAAACGCCGAGTCATGTTTTTTCTCAGTGGTCGCCACCGCTTGCACGTAGTAGTTCAGACGATTCACCTTCTGCTCAAAGGTTAGGTCTAAGACCGCTTGATCCAACACGGTTGGGATCACGTCATCACTTTTGATCAACAGGGTGGCTTCTTCTTTGCCGAAATGCACCACCATACAACGGAACTCTTTACCCGCAAAACGCACCTTGGTTGGGATTTTCACATCCTTAATCGATACGGTTGGGTTGGTGATCTTAGGTGTGGGTGCAGCTTTCGGATTGGCCGTCCCCGCCATCAACACATCCAATGAACCCGACGCCACACCGCCGGTCGAAGGCGCCACATGGCTACGCGGTGCCGAATCCAGCTTTTTTTCCAAGCCGTTGCGCTTCGCCGCCGCCAACACCTTCTGTACCAATTGATCTGCTGAGAAGGGTTTGCCCAGATAATCGGTCACCCCCGATTGCACTGCTTCCACCACATGGGATTTATCGCCACGGCTGGTAATCATGACAAACGGTAATACGTCTTTCTTGTAATTGGGTTGCTCGCGACACCACTGTAGCAACTCAACCCCCGTCATTTCTGGCATTTCCCAGTCACATAGCACCATATCGAAGGGCACTTTTTCCAGCATTTGCTGGGCTTTGCGACCATTCACCGCTTCTTCCACCGTGACCGATGGAAAGCGCTTACGCAAGGTTCGTTTAATCAAATCACGAGTAAACGACGCATCATCAACAACCAGTATTTTCAAAATCGAGTCCTATCGGGTCTGAGACAATAAGTCGGCGTAATTCACAAAGCGTTCACTGAACAACTTAATCCAAAGCAAGGTCGCCGCTACCACCGCAATTGGCATCACAAATAAATTCAAAAACGGAATGGTCACGGCAAACATCACAATAAAGCCAAACGTCCAGCACAATAGCGGCTTTTCGCGTAACGACGCACGCATCTCAGGGAACGGAATCTTATTGTTATCAAAAGCGTAATCCATATATTGCAGCGCTAACATCCAAGCCGAGAACAACACCAACAAGAACGGCGCCACCACGTTTACCACCGGAATAAAAGACAGCAACAGCAGGCCGAGGAAACGCGGTAGGAAGTAAAACAACTTCTGTAACTCACGTTTTAAACTGCGTCCCGCAATCGCCATCAAGCCGGCAACGCTCATATCTTCATCAAACTGCTTACCGGTTTGATGCTCTTCCACTTTCTCCGCCAGAAACGCCATAAAGGGCGCCGCTAAGATATTCACACCGACCGAGAAGCTATAGAACATCAACAAGCCAACTACAATGTTGAGTAACAGATAAAATAGCCAGTTTAGGAATGACAACCACTCTGGCATAAAGCCCATCATTTCATCGACCGCGACGCCCATGTAACTTAACGCAACCGTATACAGCAATACCATCAGCGCAATGTTTGCTAAAATAGGAGCTAATAGAAACAAGCGTAAGCGGCGCGACAGCAGCAGTGGGAAGGCTTCGATAATGGCGCCAACGGCGCTAAAAGGATGAGTGATCACAGGTTGAGTCCTTGTTGCAAAACTTCTCTGAATAACATTTAGGGTGCCTATTTAAGCATATTTTTGTGTCCGCTGTGTGCCAACCGCCGCACCAAATCGTGCGCTTTTTCAACACAGCGAGCCACATATATAATGGCTGCTTGTTTTTTGAGCGGATTGCTTCTATCGCTTAAAATCAAATTTGATACACTGTAAGGCTCACACTTATGGTGAGCCTACTTCTGATATGGATATAGCTATGAAACGTCTTTTTTGGACCGCCTTGGTGGTAGCTTCCACCACCCTTTGTCAAAGTGCCTTCGCCGTATCAGAAGCGCAGCAAGGACCGGTTGTGTTAAGCGTTAGCGGCTACAGCGGCACCACCAATCCTCCAGTACCAGCAGAGTTTGATTTGCACATGCTTAAGCAACTACCGGTGCATCAAATCTTAACGCAGACCCCATGGGAAGAAGGCTCACACCACTACGTGGGATTCGACCCGAATGATCTACTCGAGCAATTAGAGATCCAGGGCAACCTCATTCGTTTGACCGCGTCTAATCAATACATTACCGAAGTGCCGTTAGCGGATTTTGACCATCATCGCGCCATCATTGCCTATGAAATGGATGGTAAAGCCATTTCCGTACGCAATAAGGGTCCGCTGATGGTGGTATATGATTTTGACCAATACCCAGAACTGCGCAATGAAGCCTATTACGGCCGTTCGATTTGGCAAATTCAATCTCTGCAAGTATTGATGCTAGACAAATGAGCGCAACAACCGAGCAAACCCCAGAGCGCAATAAGCAACGCAAACGCACCCTAATTAACTTATTAATTATCTGCGTTTGTAGCGCATCACTGCTGACTTTTTTGCTGATTCCCTTGGCCGATAACAGCACACGTCTGAATGCCCGCCAAGTATTCGACAGCTCCCGTTGGCACTCTTTGCAACTGCAGCTACAAACCTACCGTTTGATGAACTATTTATCAGACCTCAAAGCGCAGGACCTACCGGTCAATGGCAATGCTTACTTCCAATACGACTTGGTATTAAGCCGTGTCGATTTACTGCGTAAAGGCGATCTAGGTCGTCATATTCGTAACTTTGCCAATGGTCGAGCGACCCGTTTACTGAACATTATTTCTGGTGAATTAGAGCTGATTAGCCTCAATATCGAACACTTAGAAAACGGCCGTTTAGACCAAGTACCGATTATTATGGCGCGGCTACGTTCGCTGGATTCACAAATTACCGACTTCGTGGTGATCGTTAATCAGGGTGCTAACGATTATGTCACCAACAAACGGGCCGAGTTGGATGTGCAGTTGGAATATATCCAGCTGATCTCCCTTATTCTGTTAGTAATTTCCGGTGCACTCTTGTTAATGACCTTTAAACTGTCGCAAACATTCCGCCAGTCGCTGAACCGCACCGCCCGCTTGGAACAACGTATCCAAGACACATTGAGTGGCAAAGTTGAGCTGATCAGTCGTATCACTAATGAACTTAAACCCACCATCACCAGTATGATCAGCCGTCTGTCTTCGCTAAAACAAGACAGTGCCGATCCAATAACACAAACGGACTTAGAGCGTATCACGAACCAGAATAGCCAAATCCTCACCTTGCTAGATGGCTACCATGACTTGATTCTGATCGAAGCCAACCAACTCAAGCCGCACCTTAGTGAAGGCGTGATCCGCGACCATCTGGATTACACCATTAACGCATTGGAGCCGACCTTTCATGCACACAATGTCAGAGTGGTGTGTCAGGTGGACCCGCGTATCCCAATTAAAGTAGATACGGATTACAAACGTCTGCACGAAATTCTCACAGCGCTTATTCTACAAATGACGCCGCACTGCATGAACGCTGAGCTGCTGGTGAACATTCGTCCCTCGACCTTGCCGATTTTACATCTGCCCGAGAAACGCAGTAATAAGGCCATTAAGATGGTGCAAATAAGCGTGCGTGATTCCGGAGAAGGCTTACCGGAAGCGATTCAAATGGGCTTGCGCGCCAACCCTTTTAATCCGACCAATACGGTGGCCAATCAGATCCATCAGATGGGCCTTGGCTTTACCCTATGCCATTTATTAATTGGTTCACTCGATGGCGAATTACACTTTTCGACATCACAAGAAAAAGGCTCTGAGATTTGGATAGACCTACCGATGGGGGTTAACACTTTCGCTAATGAGCCGAACCCCGAGCATGCCGCCACATCTGTCGCTGTTCTTAGCAGCGATAGCCTGCTCGACCAAGCGATCGAAGCGGTGCTGGCAGAACACTATGCGGTACAAAGAATCTCCGAAGAACAGCTCACCATGTTAGTTCTCAATGACTCGCCAGTGCCGTTTTTATGGTTATTGGTCAGTGACAAATCGACCATTTCCAGCATACAGTTAGAATACTTAAAACAGCTGCAACGACAGTCGGTCAAGATTATTTGGTGCTCCGCTCTCGCTCAGAAGTACCCTGAGTTTCACGCCGAGGCGGTCTACCATTACCCCATTACCGCCAGTCAATTAGCGGCTTTATTACGCTCACAGGATTAGGAGCACTCCCCATGGTAGTGGATCATACGCAATTAAAGACTCTGAAAGATATTCTGGGACGTGACACCTTACTTAAGGTGAAACGCAGCTATGAGGAAGACAGCCAAGCCAAGCTAGTCACCTTGGAAGTGGCGGTCAGCACGGGCAATCTTGAGCATGTTGAGCAGCTTAGCCACTCGCTGAAGTCAGCCAGCTCAAACCTGGCTTTGGTCTCATTAGCGAGCTTATTTGCGCAGATGGAAGCCAGTGCCAGTCAAGGTCAAACGGAGCCACTTAGCGCCCTGTTTCACAGCGCCAAAGCGGAATACCCCAGTGCCCTTAATGAACTGGCAGCACTGCTGTAATAGACCATTAAAAACAAAAAAAGGGGGCGAGATCTTAGGATCTCGCCCCCTTTTTATATGCGCGCAATGAATTACGCTTTTTTCTCGTCTTTCGCCAGTTGCGCCAACTCTTCCGTTGGCACGTGACGCACGTTCACACCGTTGATCAAGTACACTAGGTGCTGACATAGGTGGCGGGAGTGGTCACCGATACGCTCTAGGGCACGTAGTACCCAGATCACGTTAAACACACGGCTGATTGAGCGTGGGTCTTCCATCATGTAAGTGATCAAAGAACGAATCGCTGTTTTGTACTCAAGGTCCACCGAGCGGTCCGCTTGCGCAACGCTAACGGCTAGCTCAAGGTCTAGGCGAGCGTAAGCATCCAAGCTCTCGCGTACCATGCGTGACACCATTTGACCAATACGGCTGATTTCCACGTAACCACGTGGCGATTCGCCTTCTTGAATCAGTTTAAGAGCATGATCGGCGATTTTCTTCGCTTCATCCCCCATGCGCTCCAGCTCACTGACCGCTTTGCTGATCGATAGGATCATACGCAAGTCGGTGGCCGCAGGCTGACGTTTTGCAAGGATACGCGTACATTCCTCGTCAATGATGCCGTCTAGCTGGTTCACCGTGGTATCTTTTTCTTTCACTTCTTCTGCTAGCGTGCCATCGCTTTCTAGCAGTGCTTGGATCGCGTCCGATACTTGGTTTTCAACTACACCACCCATTGTTAAGAAGTGCTGACGTAGTGTCTCCAGTTCGCTGTTGAACTGTTGAGAAATATGGTCCGTTGTTAACTCTCTCATGATCGCAGTTCCTTATCCTAGCCGTAACGGCCTGTGATGTAGTCTTCAGTTTGTTGTTTAGTTGGGTTAGTGAACAAGCTGTTTGTATCACCAAACTCCACCATGTTGCCCATGTACATAAACGCAGTATAGTCAGAAACACGTGCTGCCTGCTGCATGTTGTGGGTAACGATGGCAATGGTAAATTCTTCTTTTAGCTGGTGAATCAGCTCTTCGATCTTCAAGGTAGAGATCGGGTCAAGTGCTGACGCTGGCTCGTCTAGTAGCAATACTTCTGGTTTCACCGCTACCGTACGGGCGATTACTAGACGCTGCTGCTGACCACCGGACATGCCTAGGGCACTTTCGTGTAGACGGTCTTTTACTTCGTCCCACAGCGCCGCTGAGCGCAGTGCCCATTCAACCGTTTCGTCGATCACACGCTTCTTGTTAATCCCTTGAATACGTAGGCCGTAAGCCACGTTTTCGTAGATACTTTTCGGGAATGGGTTTGGCTTCTGGAATACCATGCCCACGCGACGACGTAGTTCCGCTACGTCGGTGCCTTTTTCGTAGATGTTGGTGTCGTGCAGGTTGATTTCACCTGTGATGCGACAGCTGTCTACTAGGTCGTTCATGCGGTTGAAGCAACGTAGCAGCGTTGATTTACCACAGCCAGATGGGCCGATAAACGCGGTTACTTTCTTCTCAGGGATGATCATATCGATCCCTTTCAGAGCTTCTTTGTCGCCGTAGTAAAGGTGTAAGTCTTTAACGGAAAGACAAACTTTTTCGTCTTCAATGCGCAGCGCCTGCTGGCTACGTTGCATTGCTGAAATATCAATTGAGTGTGTATTTGTTGCGCTCATAATCGTCTCTCTCCGCCGTCTTACATTTCCAGCGATTTGTATTTTTCACGTAGGTGGTTACGGATGGTAACGGCTGCTAAGTTAAGCAATGCAATCACGATTACCAATAAAAGTGCAGTCGCGTAAACCAATGGGCGCGCTGCCTCTACGTTTGGACTCTGGAAGCCCACATCATAAATGTGGAAGCCCAAGTGCATGAATTTCTGATCCAAGTGGATGAACGGGTAGTTGCCATCCAATGGTAGCGATGGTGCCAGTTTTACCACACCCACCAACATCAGCGGCGCTACCTCACCGGCAGCACGGGCTACCGCAAGAATCACACCGGTCATGATCGCTGGGCTGGCCATTGGCAATACCACACGCCATAGGGTTTCGGCTTTGGTTGCCCCCAGTGCCAAAGAGCCTTCACGTACGTTACGAGGAATACGTGATAGACCTTCTTCGGTGGCTACGATAACCACTGGCACGGTTAGCAGTGCTAGGGTGATCGACGCCCACATTAGACCGCCGGTACCGAAAGTCGGTGATGGCAGTGCTTCAGGGAACAAGGCTTGGTCAATACCAGAACCTAGGAAGTAAACGAAGAAACCTAAACCGAATACACCGTATACGATCGAAGGTACACCCGCTAGGTTGTTTACCGCGATACGGATAATACGTGTCACAAAACCTTGTGATGCGTATTCACGTAGGTAAACCGCCGCCACCACACCAAATGGTGTCACTAGGATGGTCATCAACAATACCATCATGACAGTACCAAAGATCGCTGGGAACACACCACCTTCGGTGTTCGCTTCACGTGGCTCAGCGGTTAGGAATTCCACCACTTTCGAACCGTAGAAGCCCATCTTCTCAGCAATGCCCATAGCATTTGGACGGTAAGCACGCACGATTTTCGCAACTTGTAGCTCATGTTCGCTGCCATCCATCACTTGCACGATGAAGGTATCACGGTTGATTTCAGCGTACAGATCGATCAAACGTTGTTGTAGCGCTTGGTACAAGGCATCTTGCTCAGCACGCTGGGCATCGATGTCGGCCAATTTCTCTGGCGTTAGCGCATTGTTTAGCTCTAAACGGCGCTGTTCCAGACGTAGACGCTCTAGCTTGTAGTTGATCGTACCGATTTCGCCTTTTTCCACTTCGTGGATGTCGTCGTAAATCGTGCTCGCACGCGCAATACTTTTCTCAAACGCTGCCCAAGTCGCCAACGCAGAATCCGTTGCCGTCAGGTCAGACGTTTGCGCAACGACTTGGCCATTCTCTTTCACTGCTTTTAGGTAGCCGTACAAGTTACCCCATTCGTGACGTTCCGCTGCGAACAGCATTTCTGGTTTGGTCACATCGGTGTAGTACTCGTCGATTACCCAACGGAAATCCGAACCGTAGACATCACGGTTACCGGTTTTCATCAAGGAACGCATCATCAGATCATGATGATCTTCCACATCGATACCCGCTTCACGAAGCTGAGCCGCCGGTACTTCGGTTGACTCAACACGTTCTGCTACCAATGTGTAAGGCGTTGAGCCTGGTAGGCTGTAAGTACCTTGGTTAATGTCGGCTGGCCAGAAGTGACCTAGACCACGTACCGCGATCAAGGCCAATAGACCGATTACCATGATCACACAGATCGCTACCGCGCCTGCGTTCAACCATACCCATGGATCACCAGACTTCACCCACTGTGATACGGTTTGATTTTTTAATTTCAGTTCATTACTCATTACAGCGATCCGTATTTCTTACGTAGGTGCTGGCGCACGGATTCAGCGATGGTGTTCACAACAAAGGTGAAGGTAAACAACACAAACGCTGCCAAGAACAAGATACGGTAGTGCGAGCTACCCACTTCTGACTCAGGTACTTCCACGGCCAAGTTAGCCGCCAAGGTACGCATACCTTCGAAGATGTTGAAGTCCATAATTGGTGTGTTACCAGTGGCCATCAATACGATCATGGTTTCACCAACCGCACGACCCATACCGATCATGATGGCAGAGAAGATACCTGGACTTGCGGTTGGTAGTACCACACGCGTCATGGTTTGCCAGTAAGTCGCGCCCAACGCTAGAGAGCCTTGAGTTAGCGCTTTTGGCACAGAGAAGATCGCATCTTCAGTGATCGAGAAGATCGTCGGAATGACCGCGAAGCCCATCGCAAAACCAACCACTAGGGCGTTACGTTGGTCGAACGTGATACCTAGATCGTTAGTGATAAAGCCACGGATGTTACCGTCGAAGAAGCTCAATTCGATCACAGGACTCATTGCCACACAGAACCAGCCTAGTAGTACGACGACTGGAATCAGTAGCATTGGCTGCCAGCCTTCTGGCACTAGGAAACGGATGCTCTGTGGCATACGTGACCAGATAAAGGCAAATAGTAAGATACCCAGTGGCAATACGATCAAAATACTGAACGCTGCGGCAAGGTTTTCTTCAAGGAATGGTGCGAAGAATAGACCCGCCAAGAAACCTAGGATGACCGTTGGTAGGGCTTCCATCAACTCGATCACAGGTTTTACTTTACGGCGTAGACCCGGTGCCATGAAGTAAGCGGTGTAGATCGCGCCACAGATTGCCAAAGGTACCGCCATCAACATCGCGTAGAATGCGGCTTTCAGGGTACCGAACGCCAATGGCATCAAGCTGTATTTTGGCTCGAAGTCGTTGTTCGCCGCAGAAGACTGCCAAGTGTATGTCGGCTCTTGGTAACCTTCGTACCACACCTTGCCCCATAGGGAAGACCAAGATACTTCAGGGTGTTCGTTGTCGACGGCAAAGAAGTGCAGACCTTTCGCGTCTTCTAGCAACAGACCGTTAGCACGCGGTGCAAAGCTGATCATAGTTGCCGTATCATCACTTAGACGCTCGTTGATCACTTCACGACTAGAGGTAGCGTTGAAGATAGAAACCACACCACGCTCATCTAGGGTCGCAAAACCTTTACGACGGTGCTCCATCGCCATGTCTACTAGACCGGCAGGATGTTTCACATCACGGATGTAAGTCAGGTGCTCAACGTTGTTTTCATCACGTACGTTAAACCATTGGCTCACACGACCCGCGCTGTCGGCCACCATCACTGATGACTGACCTAGCAAGTAGCGCATAGACACTAACTGTGCATTGCCTTCGATAAGGTCGATTTGATCTTTTAAGGTCACGTCGTTTAGATCACGTAGATCGAATTCAGACATGTTGCCCTGTTGATCGGCGACGTATAGGTAACGCTGATCACCCGAGATAAGCAGCGAGTGCGTACCCGCAACAAATGGAATTTCTGTGCTGGTTTCAGTCAGTTCGACTTCTTCAGTGATGAAGTTCACATCTTTCGTGACACGCGTTACTTGCGCTTGTTGATCGCCTACGGCGGCAATCGTCATACGCTCGTCGTTGTTACGGATGCTCAGGTGACGTGGCGCGAAATCCGCCACTTGAATCCCTTCTGTACCATAAGGGAATTCAATGCTTGGAGTGATTAAACGCTCACCGTCTGGGTAAGTCGTTTTGTAGGCTTGTTGCGCAACTAACACGCGGCCATCTTCGAAAGCGAAGGCCATTAGTCGGCTAGTATCAGATTCTAAAGCAAACGCCGTTGGCTTACCCAATGGGTTAGCCACTTGGTTCATGACACGTCCGTCTGCCATATTGAAGTAAATCATGTCGCCGTTTTCTGCGACACGGAAACCGACTTCTGTTTGTTCTTCAGAAGTTAGGTATAGACTTTTACCAGACTCGGCGGCTGGCAAAGCGTAGCTGTCTTTCTGCTCAATACTGGCACCAGAAAATAGCGGTGCAACCTCGTACATTAAGTAGAAACATATCAGTAGGACAGCCAAGATCACACTGCTACCACCAATGGCAATGCCAATGCCTGCAGTACGGTCTTTTAGCGCACGAACTTTACGATGACGCTTGAGAGCCGGCGTATCGAAGTCTAGTTCGGGTATTTTTTGATCCGCTTTTGTACTCATCCGAATTCACTTTTTATGACATTTTTGTGACAGCTCGCGACGCAACAAAAGCAGGAGAGATCGAAATCCCCCCTGCTCTTAATGCATCCTGCAAGCTTTCCCTATTATTCAGTTCTTACTGAATACCTAGATCAGATAGGTATTTAGCAGAAACTTTAGCTGGTAGTGGGATGTAACCATCTTTCACTACAACTTCTTGACCCATTTTAGAAAGAACCATCTTCACGAACTCACGCTCTAGTGGAGCTAGTGGTTTGTTTGGCTCTTTGTTTACGTAAACGTAAAGGAAACGAGACAGTGGGTACTTACCCGTTGCAGCGTTATCAACAGTCGCTTCTACTAGCTCGCCGCCTTCTGCTTTAGAAAGTGGTAGAGCGCGTACTGAAGATGTTTTGTAACCGATACCAGAGTAACCAATACCGTTTAGAGAAGTAGAAACTGACTGTACAACAGAAGCAGAACCAGGCTGTTCGTTTACAGAGTTCTTGAAGTCACCTTTGTAAAGCGCGTGCTCTTTGAAGTAACCGTAAGTACCAGATACTGAGTTACGACCGAACAACTGAACGTCACGGCTCGCCCAAGCGCCATCTAGACCTGTAGCACCCCAGTTAGTGATGTCTTCGCTGTGACCACCCTTACGAGTAGAAGAGAAGATTGCATCCACTTCTGGAAGAGATAGACCTTTGATTGGGTTATCTTTGTGTACGAATACTGCTAGAGCGTCGATTGCAACTGGAATAGCAGTTGGCTTGTAGCCGTATTTTTTCTCGAATGCAGCAACTTCTTTGTCTTTCATCATACGAGACATAGGACCGAAGTTAGAAGTACCTTCTGTTAGCGCTGGTGGCGCAGTAGAAGAACCAGCTGCTTGAATCTGGATGTTCACGTTAGGGTAAAGACGTTTGAAGTCTTCTGCCCAAAGTGTCATTAGGTTCGCTAGCGTGTCAGAACCAACACTAGAAATGTTACCAGATACACCACTTGCTTTAGTGTAAGTAGGTAGGTTTGCATCAACGTCTGCCATTACGTTAGCAGAAACGCCTGCTAGGGTAGACACTGCTAGAGTAGCAACTAATTTTTTCATCACTTCAACCTCAATGGTTATAGTCAGTTTGGTATGAATTAAAATCTTCTTTTTTAGAGACCGAATAAGCTCGTTCTCATTCGATGATGAAGACTATAAAGAGCCTTTGTGACAAAAATGTTAAAGATTGAAATAAACTGAATATTTTTTCGGCAGCCGCAAACATTCGAAAAAAACCGCCGTAACCTCACTTAAAGCGCACCATTATGTTGGAAATAGCGTACAAATATTCCCAATAGCGGGGATATCCAATAGACTGACCGCACGGATTTCTTCCGCCTTTCTATTACAAAAGCAAAAAACAGTCTGTGGGTTATAAAATGCTTAACAAAATCATTTGTGGGGCCGAAGGCATTTCCACCGTTGTGGGGAAATGTGTTGCTTGGCTTACCCTAGTAATGATGTTGCTGACCTGTTTGATCGTAGTGTTGCGCTACGGCCTAGGGATTGGCTCCATCGCCCTTCAAGAGTCTGTACTATACATGCATGCTATGGTGTTTATGCTCGGCGCAGCGTACACCTTTAAGGACGACGAACACGTACGAGTGGATGTGCTATACCGAGATTTCTCACCGCGCAAAAAAGCGTGGGTGAATATCTTAGGTGGCCTGTTCTTCTTGTTACCGTTCTGTGCCTACACGGCGTACATGAGTATTGACTACGTGGCAGCCTCTTGGCGTGTGTTGGAAACATCACAAGAACCAGGTGGCTTGCCCTTCATTTACCTATTAAAAACCCTGATTCCGATTATGATGGCGCTGCTGATTATTCAAGGCATTGCTGACATTCTGAAAAACCTAGGGGTGGTCCTTAATAAACAGCAATTAACGGAGGCACATTAAGGTGGCTGAATTTTTACCTTTATGGCTGTTTGCCGGTGTCTGTGTGTTTCTGCTGTTCGGTTACCCAGTGGCCTTCTCTTTGGGCGGTACGGCACTCTTGTTTGCTGCGGGCGGCGCCTTGTTTGGCACCTTCGACCCAGTGTTCCTAGAAGCCTTACCGAACCGCCTGTTTGGTATCGTGCGTAACGAAACCCTGATTGCCGTGCCACTGTTTGTCTTGATGGGGGTTTTGCTCGAAAAATCTAAGCTCGCTGAGCGCCTATTGGATTCCATGGCGATGCTGTTCGGCACCATGCGTGGTGGTCTGGGCATTTCCGTGATCCTAGTGGGCATGCTGATGGCGGCCAGTACCGGTATCGTGGGTGCAACCGTGGTGACCATGGGTATGATCTCACTACCCACCATGTTGCGTCGTGGTTACGATCCTGCCCTTGCCACCGGTACGATTTGTGCGACCGGTACCCTAGGTCAAATCATTCCGCCGTCGATCGCCTTGGTATTGCTGGGTGATGTGATGTCCAACGCGTTCCAGAAAGCACAATTGCAGATGGGCGTGTTCTCACCGAAAACCGTTTCCGTGGGCGATCTATTTGTTGGTGCCTTGATCCCAGGTCTGATTCTGGTGGTGCTGTACATTGTCTACGTAGCGACAGTGGCTTGGCTACAACCACATAAAGCGCCAGCGGTTCCCAAAGAAGAACTGCGTCGTGGTGTCGATGACTCCTCCCTAGCGATGGAAATCATCAAAGGCCTATTACCACCACTATTGCTGATCCTCGCGGTATTAGGTTCGATCCTTGGTGGTCTTGCCACGCCTACCGAAGCAGCGGGTGTGGGTGCTTTTGGTGCCGCTATTCTTGCGTGGGCATCTGGCAAGCTATCATTGCAAACCCTAAAAGAAAGTGTGCTGTCGACTGCGAAAGTCACCGGCATGGTGTTTATGATCCTGATCGGCGCCTCACTGTTCTCCTTGGTGTTCCGCGGCTTTGGTGGTGAAGAGCTGATTCATGAGTTCTTTAACCAACTACCAGGTGGTGTCATCAGTGCGGTCTTGATCGTCATGTTGGTGATGTTCTTCCTTGGCTTTATCTTGGACTTCATTGAAATCACCTTCGTGGTGGTGCCAATCGTTGCGCCAGTTTTGCTAGCCATGGGCCTAGACCCGATCTGGTTAGGTATCATGATGGCGATTAACCTACAAACATCCTTCCTAACACCACCGTTTGGTTTTGCTCTGTTCTACCTACGTGGTGTGGCGCCAGCCGAAGTGAAGACACAGTCGATCTACAAGGGTGTGATTCCATTTATTTTGATCCAGTTGTTTGTCTTGGTATTGTTGTCCGTATGGCCTGACTTGGCGACTTGGTTGCCTGAAGTGGTCTACGCCGACTAATAAAAAGGAGATGCTATGAAAGCGATGCAAGTGAACGATTACGGCCCAGCAAGCGATTTAATGCTGGTGGATGCGGACAAACCGACCATTAATGCGGACCAGATCCTAGTCCAAGTAGGCGCGTCAGGGGTTAACCCAGTCGACACTTACATCCGTTCAGGCACCAACAACTACAGCGCCTCATTCCCGCATACACCGGGCAATGATGGCGCAGGCACCATTGTTGAAGTGGGCTCAAATGTGGCCAACTTCCAAGTGGGCCAGCGGGTCTATTTCTCCCGTAACCTAAGCGGTTCGGCGGCGGAATACGCGGTCTGTGTGCCAACCCATACCTTCCCATTGGCGAACGCTCTAAGCTTTGCCGAAGGGGCATGCTTGGGTATTCCTTACACCACCGCACACCGTGCTTTGTTTGGTCGCGCTCATGCGCAAGCGGGCGATAAGGTCTTGGTTCACGGTGCCACCGGTGCCGTGGGCATTGCTGTCGTGCAGTTGGCTCTCGCTGCGGGTATGCAGGTGGTGGCCTCTGCTGGCACGATCGAGGGTGCTAATCTGCTACGTGCTCAAGGTGTGCAAGAAGTCATTATGCACAACCAAGAAGGTTATCTAGCGCCTTACCAATCGCTGCAAAACGGCTTCAATGTCATCATTGAAATGCTGGCCAACCACAATCTAGACCAAGACTTAAAAGCCTTGGCTTTTGGTGGCACAGTAGCAGTGATCGGTAACCGTGGCACGGTGGAAATTAACCCACGTGATCTGATGGCACGTGACGCAGCCGTAATGGGTGTGGCACTGGCAAACGTTAAGCCGGAAGAGCTAGCACGCATTGCCAAAGCTATGCTGCCATTATTTGAAAAAGGCGTGTTGAAGCCTGTGATTCGCAAAGAGTACGCCCTGACAGAACTGGCGCAAGCCCATGAAGATGTACTGAAAAGCGGCGCTCAAGGCAACTTGGTGGTCGTGCTGTAAGCATCGCACACACCTTTGCTAGCACTGACAAAGAGGGTATCCATATTTGGTCACCCTCTTTTCATTTCTGAATAACCAATCACTTTGTGCTACTCAATTGAGAATTAGCTGGTTATACTTCTACGCTTGCATTGCACAAAAAGTAGGCAGTTTCATTGACCCATTCTGATTCCGACGTATTTAGCTTACCCAGCGTGGCCGACACTCACGATCACGATTATCACCAATTAGTGGTGGTTTTGGACGGCAATACCGACTTTGACATCGACAGCAAAGGTGGCCGACAAATGCGTTCGGGCAGCGGTTGCATCGTGCCATCGTCAGAGGGACATCAGTTTGTTGGCTTAGGTGATAACCGCATCATGGTGGTGAACTTGCCGGTACCACCACAGAAAGCCATCACCGATGAAGAATACGAAGTGGTGTCGCGTCTATTCGATCAAGCGGCCTACTTTGAGCTCAACCCGCGCCTACAAGTGCTGGCCTCGGCTTTATCGGGCGAATTACAGCAATACCCAGAAGATCCCTTGTTAGCGCGTGCCTGTGGCAACACCCTACTGAGCGCCATTCGCCACCAGCTCGCCAGCCAAGACATCAAGGTACGCGGCCACAATCTGGATATCGAAAAGCTCGATCAATTTATCGAGCTTAACTTGTCGAAACGGGTGCAAATCAGTCAACTCGCGAACTTCTGCTTTTTAAGCGTGAGTCAGTTCCATGAACGCTTTAAAGATCGCACCGGCATGACGCCACACCAATACCTAATCCGCAAACGTTTGGAGCGGGCGCAATATTTATTGCGTGAAGGTCATCCCCCAGTGCAAGTGGCAGAAATGAGCGGCTTTTCCAGCCAAAGCGCCATGACCAGCACTTTTTCGCAAACCTTGGGTATTACACCACTGAAATACCAAAAACAATTTCGCGGTCATTGATCAGCCACCTCAGCCGCTTTTGCTATCGGACTTTCTTATAAAAAATCCCGATAATTACGAAAGACGCTGTCACCCTACTGTCACTATATTTCTCTCATCAGTCCGAAGATCGTTTTAGTTACCCGCACACGGCTTGAGATTTGCACAACCTTTGCAACACTTAAGACATCACATCTTCGAGCACAAACAAACGGTTTATACGGAAGCAAGGCTTTCCGGTTGTCGTGGGAGAATCCGACTATGTTTAATGCGCTAGAGGTTTTACAACCGACCATTCTTGAGCGCCCACTGGATACACTGTGGGCACGCATTTCTCCGCTGTACAGCGTTAATGAGGAAGAGTGGCTATCTGAGTTACTGAAACTGGCCGAGCCAAGTGAGGCTCAGCTCAAAGCCAGCACTGACGCAGCCACAAACTTGATCGAGCAGGTTCGTAAAGACGACGAATCCATGTCTTTGATCGATTCCCTACTGCTGGAATACAGCCTCGACACCAAAGAAGGCATCTTGTTGATGTGTTTGGCCGAAGCCTTGATGCGCGTGCCTGACAAAGCCACCGCTGACGCCTTTATCAAGGACCGTTTGAGCGTGGCCGACTGGGCTTCCCACGCCAATAATTCTGACTCCTTCTTCGTCAATGCTTCGACTTGGGGTCTATTGCTAACCGGCAAAATTGTCACCATGGACGAAAGCAAAGACGGTAAACCTGCGAACCTGGTGAATCGCTTGGTCAACCGTATGTCTGAGCCGGTAATTCGTAAAGCCATGAACCAAGCCATGAAAATCATGGGCCACCAATTCGTATTGGGCCGTTCCATCAGCGAAGCCCTGTCCCGAGGCAAAAGCTACCGCGACAAAGGCTACACCTACTCGTTCGACATGTTGGGGGAAGCCGCTCTGACACAAGAGGACGCGGACAAATACCTCGCGTCTTACCTGCAAGCGGTGGAGTCTGTTGGTCAAGACACTTACGGTAAAGGCCACCGTCCAACTATCTCTATCAAGCTATCGGCGCTGCATCCGCGCTACCAAGTGGGCTGTGAAGAGCGTGTTATGACCGAGCTGTTTGCCAGCGTGAAACAACTGATTACCCGCGCCCGTGAGCTTAACGTTGGCATCACCATCGACGCCGAAGAAGCGGATCGCCTCGAACTGTCATTGCACCTATTTGAAAAGCTGTTCCGCGACGAATGTACTCGCGGCTGGGGCTTATTTGGACTTGTGGTACAGGCTTACTCGAAGCGTTGTTTACCAGTATTGAACTGGTTAGCGGCCCTTGCAAAAGACGTCGGCGATCGCATTCCACTGCGTTTGGTAAAAGGCGCGTACTGGGATTCTGAGATCAAGCTGTGTCAACAACGCGGCCTGAGCGGCTATCCGGTGTACACGCGTAAAGAAGCCACCGACGTATCGTACTTGGCTTGTGCCAATTTCCTATTGAGTGCCCACACTCGTGAATGGATCTTCCCGCAGTTCGCCAGTCACAACGCCCACACCATCGCCACCATCGCTACCATTGCTGAGCACATGGGCGCACGTTCCAACGAATACGAATTCCAGCGCCTCCACGGCATGGGCGACGCCCTATACAACCGTTTGATCAAAGACAACGATGTCTGTGTACGTATTTACGCCCCAGTAGGCAGTCACAAAGATCTACTCCCTTACCTAGTTCGTCGTCTATTGGAAAACGGTGCTAACAGCTCTTTCGTACACCGTTTGGTGGATGCCCGCTGCCCGATTTCAGAACTCGTAGATCACCCAGTGACGACACTGAAAAGCCGTAAAACCCTGCGTAACCCCTTTATCAATTTGCCCAAAGATATGTTTGCCGATCGTAACAATTCTTTCGGTCCAAATATTGAGATTGAATCAGAGTGGCAACCGTTTAAAGCCGCTGTCGATGCCTTTATGAGCCAAGAGACGCAATGGACCGCCTACCCAATCGTGAACGGTGAAAATCTCACCACAGACAAGGTACGCGAGGTAAATAGCCCGTACGATCACAGCCAAAGCGTCGGTAAAGTCTACTGGTCGACCGAAGCCATCGTAAACAATGCTATTGAATCTGCGGATGCAGCGTTCCCTACTTGGTCACAAACGCCAGCCACAGTACGTGCTGCTTGTCTTGAGCGCATGGCTGAGCTAATGGAAGCGAACTACGCCGAACTGGTAGCGATCTGTCACCGTGAAGCAGGTAAAACCATTCAAGACAGCATTGATGAAGTTCGTGAAGCGGTGGATTTCTGCAACTACTACGCACAGCAAGCACGTCAGAACTTTGCCGCGCCAAAGGTTTTCACGAACTACCTTGGTCAAACCCAGCAAGCTCAACTGACAGGCCGTGGTGTGTTTGCCTGCATCAGCCCTTGGAACTTCCCATTGGCGATTTTTACTGGCCAAGTGGCGGCGGCATTGGTCGCAGGTAACTCGGTAGTATGTAAAGCCGCCGAGCAAACCTCCATCATCGCTTTCCGAGCGGTACAAATGCTACACGAAGCCGGCATTCCCAAAGACGTGTTGCACTTCCTACCGGGTAACGGTGCCACGGTCGGTACGCCTATGACCCAGCATAAACGTATTGCCGGTCTGGCGTTCACCGGCTCAACAGGCACTGCGCAATTGATCAACCGCACTCTTGCTGCACGAGGTGTAGCGCCAGTGCCTGTTATTGCAGAAACCGGTGGTCAAAATGCCATGCTGGTGGACTCCACTTCACTGCCTGAGCAAGTGGTGCGTGATGCGGTGCGCTCGGCGTTTGCTTCTGCGGGTCAGCGTTGTTCCGCACTGCGTGTGTTATTCGTACAAGCCGACATTGCCGATCGTGTGATTCCGATGATCGCCGGCGCCATGAAAGAGCAAAGCGTGGGCTTGCCTTACTTGCATTCCACCGATGTGGGTCCAGTGATTGATGCCAAAGCACAGAAAATGCTGCTTGATCACATCGAAGTGATGAAAAAAGAAGGTCGTTTGATCGCTCAAGCAACGCTTCCAGAGTGGGCAGATAAGGGTACCTTCGTGGCACCAACTGCGTTTGAGATCGACAGTATTGATCAGCTGAAAGACGAGAAATTCGGCCCGATCATGCACGTGGTACGCTACCAGGCCAAAGATCTCGACCAAATCATCGACACCATCAATCACTCAGGCTTCGGTTTGACCATGGGTGTGCACAGCCGTAACGAAACCACTTGCGCGCACATCGCCAAGCGCGCCCGCGTCGGTAACCTGTACATCAACCGTGACCAAGTCGGTGCCGTGGTGGGCGTACAGCCATTCGGTGGCCAAGGCTTGTCCGGCACAGGTCCAAAAGCCGGTGGTCCACACTACCTACCACGCTTTGCTAAAGAACAATTGGTTTAACTCAGCGCATTTACTCCTTGCTGATGCTGACAGCGCCGGCCGACAGGCATCCCTGCCTGTGACGGCCGGTTCCGTTCATCCCTGAACGGATGCGCTTGTCACATCAGCAAGACAAAATTTTGAATTACTTGGGGTGAAGACTCCCTAGGTAATAGGAGATACAAACTATGACGATCGTAAAACCTATTCAAATCGATGTCGCCAACCAAGTGTTTGAAGCTTGGAACGCATTGGGTGTACAAGTGCGTGCGAACAAGCTGGAACAAGCCATCTACAGCCTGAGCCATGAGCAAGCGCAAATGGCCCGTTGGCAGCTCGCCAATGCCCGTCAAGAAATCGGTGCCGCGCAAGTGATGCCTGGACCTACTGGAGAGAGCAACGTGCTATCGACTCATGGTCGTGGTGCGTTTTTGACCGCGGTTCAGCCAGGCCTACATAGCGAGCATGCCAGCATTGGTTTGATTGGCCAAGTATTCGCGGCTTTAGTTGCGGGCAACCCGATTATTACCATGGGCCCAGAAGGCCAAGCGCTGATGGATCAAATGGCGAAATATGTACCAGAAGGGGTGATTCAGAATATCGCTGAATCCGCCATGGATACCATTGTTGAAGCAACCGATTTAGCCGGTGTCGCGCTAGTGTGTGACAGCAGCACAGCCCAGCAGCTGAGCCAACAATTGGCGCAGAAGTCTGGCTTATTGTGCCAGTTGGTGGAAGAAACCGATCTTGAAACGCTCAGCACGATTGCTGCGCCCCATTACCTTTTGCGCTTTGTCACCGAGCAAACGGTATCGACCAACACCACCGCCATCGGTGGTAATGCGACACTGTTGGAGTTGGGTAGCAAGGCAGAATAGGTTTAAAGCGTGACACCTGTTGGTGTGTAGTAGCACTGTCGTGAACTAAGCGGCCACATTGGAAAATGAGGACCTTTACCTAGTAGGTCTCGCCGCTTAGATCGTTGCAGTACTTTTCGCCCACTGCGGTGCGCTCTCCCTAACCAGCGTTCTCAGTGGGCTCTTTTTACGGTCTAATCATAGTAGGCAAGGCAAACTCGGTTGCGGCCGGTCATTTTCGCTTCGTACAAGGCTTGGTCGACCCGTTTAAAGGACTCTTCCAACAGTCTTTCAGAAGCCAGCTGAATCACGCCAATCGACACCGTCATCTGCACGGGCTGATCTTTTAACATCATCACCTGATCAGGAATATGCTGACGCACCCGTTCTGCCGCCTGCTTGGCTTCTGCCAAATCGAGATGAGGCAGCAACACATAAAACTCTTCGCCACCGATACGAAACACCCGCGCATCCTTGGGCATGGATTGCTCGATACATTCCACTAAGAACTTCAATGCCTCATCGCCACAAGAGTGACCAAAGCGATCATTGATGGTTTTAAAATGATCAATATCGATGGTCAGCAGGCTAGTTGAGTGATGCATCTGCTGGGCTTTTTGCAAGGCAATACTGACGGCTAGGTTAAACTCGCGACGGTTGCCCACCCCAGTAAGCGGATCGGTGCGACTGGCTTGATCCAACTGGCGCATTAAACGATTGCGTTCAGTGATATCGAGCATGGCGCCCACTTGGCCACCCTTTTCACCGTTTTCTTTAAAGAACACTGCTTTATTGAACTCAATCTCGAACTGTTCGCCTTTGGCGTTTTTCACCAGCGCCTCATACACCTGCGAGCCACCAGAAGCCAGCAGGGCTTGATCCGCTTGGTAGTACACATCAGCTAATTCTTTCGGCGCGATGTCGTAGACTGAGTGGTTAATAATCTTATCTTTCGGCACACCGATGAAGTCGCTAAAAGTTTGATTACAACCGCGATAGACATGGAATTCATCTTTATAGAAGATCGGCACCGGAATGGCATCGAGCACCGTTTGCAGAATATTTTCCTGCTGGGAAAGGTTGTTATTGTGCCAAGAGACACGCGCTTGCTCCGACACAATCCACGAGGCAATACGAGTGATGTCGTCAAACGCAGCGCTGTCGTTCACTCCTTGCATGATCCATTTTAATGCCAGACTGAAATCCCATTTATCAAGTAAAATCAGCACTTTACGCGCCGCAATATAGGGGAAGTCTTGCACTAATAAATCGGTGTGGTGCATCACGATTAGGCCCGATACAGGCGTTTCTTGCAGGGATTCAATGCACTGCCAGCTAAACTTATCCGGCACGCGAGACAGTAAACTCGTCAACGACTCCTTCCAGGGAGAAACAGCTTTAGAGTAGTAAATAACGGAAGGAATCATGGCAAAAACCCGATATTAACCAAAAGGCTAGCCTAAAAGGTAACGCCACGCTGGTCAATTTATAAGCTGTTGCATAATGCAATCTAATTGTAGCGTTATGTTATTTAAGCAATATCTGATACAAAAAAGCCCCGCGAACGGGGCTTTGACAGTGTTACTTAACGATCAAGCTTACTCAGCATCACGGGCATTGATGTAAGCACGCTCTGACACAGCGTGCCATTGTGATACCTTGCCAAGGAAGGCTTTGAACGATTCGTAGACTTTCTTACTCATCTCATCGTTCGCCGCGACGCCTTCAAGGGTTTCTTGAGACGCTTGTTTAAGCGCCTTTAAAACATCCTCTGGGAACGGGCGTAGATCCACATGATGCTCGTTTACCAAGGTCTGTAAAGCATCGTTGTTCAATGCCGTAAACTCATCCAACATGTCCTGAGTCGCTTGGCGAGACGCCGAACGAACGATGGCTTGTAGGTCTTTTGGTAGCGCTTCAAATGCCGTCTTGTTGACGAGCACTTCCATCTCAGAACCTGGCTCATGCCAACCTGGGTAGTAGTAGTATTTCGCCGCTTTGTACAGACCGAACGCTAGGTCGTTGTATGGACCCACCCATTCGGTGGCATCAATGGTACCGGTTTGCAAGGCAGTGAAGATTTCCCCGCCCGGCAAGTTGATTGGCGAACCACCCAGTTTCTGTAGTACTTCACCGCCAAGACCTGGAATACGCATTTTCAGACCACTGAAGTCGTCCAATGAGTTGATCTCTTTGTTGAACCAACCACCCATCTGTACGCCAGTGTTACCGGCGGTCAATGGAATCAAGTTAAAGGGCTCGTACACTTCTTGCCATAGCTTCATACCGCCGCCATGGTAGATCCAAGAGTTGATCTCTTGCGCTGTCATACCAAAAGGTACCGCGGTAAAGAACTGCGCCGCAGGGGCTTTACCTTTCCAATAATAGGCCGCACCGTGGCCAAGCTCAGCGGTGCCACGGGATACCGCATCAAACACTTCCAACGGCGGTACTAACTCCCCCGCTGCATACACTTTTACTTTTAAACGGCCACCCGACATTTCATTGATATTGTTCGCTAGGTATTCGGCGCCGGTGCCCAAACCAGGGAAGTTTTTCGGCCAAGTGGTGACCATTTTCCATTCGATGGTTTCTTGTTTGGCAGGCGCTGCCGCTTGCGTTTCCGTACTGCTAGATTGCTCAGAACCACCACAGGCAACCAAAGTTGCCGCTGTGATCCCAGCAAGCGTCCACTTGCTAAAAGCTTTTGCGTTGATCATTGATGTATCCCTCAGAAAACTTATTACATTATTCTTTTTGTCAGTTCACGACTGGATTGTTGCAGAGTGGTTTACCACTCTTCGCCGAGCAGAAGACCATATTTCTTCCGCATTGGTGATTAAGGATACTATGCTTTGCATTCATAGAGCTCAACACCTGACAGAACAATTGGTCAAAAAAAAGCCTCCTAGTCCAACGACTAAGAGGCTTTTATTCATGACCTTAAGGCCTACATCAGATTATTCGCCAGCGCGGGCGTTAATAATGGCACGCTCAGAGATGTCACTCCATTTCATGACTTTCTGTTTAAAGTCTTTCATCGAGTCATACACTTTTTGGCTCATCGGATCGCTAGCGGCCACTTTATCCATCACCACTTCCGTCGAGGCACGGAATTCTGCTAATACGTCATCAGGGAAGCGTTTTAGCACCACGCCGTGCTCGTTAATCAGCGTTTCTAAGGCGCTGTTATTCTGCGCCGTAAATTCGTCTAGCATCTCAGCATTGGCCTGACGCGCCGCCGCGCGCACGATCAACTGCAGGTCTTCAGGTAGCGCGGTAAAGGCATCTTTGTTGATCACAGTCTCAATTGCAGAGCCTGGCTCTTGCCAACCTGGGTAGTAGTAGAATTTCGCTGCCTTGTACAAACCAAACGCTAGGTCATTGTAAGGACCGACAAATTCGGTCGCATCGATGGTGCCTGTTTGTAGCGCGGTAAACATTTCGCTACCTGGCATGTTCACCACGGTAACACCGGCTTCTGCTAGCACTTCGCCACCTAGCCCCGGCATACGCATTTTTAGACCATCTAGATCGGCCACCGAATTAATTTCTTTGTTGAACCAACCACCCATTTGCGTACCCGAGTTACCGGCTGCCAATGGAATCACGTTAAAGGGTTCGTAGACTTCTTGCCAAAGCTCTAGGCCGCCACCTTGGGTCAGCCAAGAGTTCATTTCTTGCGCGGTTAAACCGAACGGTACCGTGGTAAAGAATTGCGCCGCTGGCACCTTGCCTTTCCAGTAGTAAGACGCACCATGACTCATTTGCGCTGTACCACGAGAGACCGCATCAAACGCTTCTAGCGCGGGCACGAGTTCACCGGCCGCATAAACTTTGACGTGGATACGACCACCTGACATCGCATTAATGCTCTCAGCTAAGTGCTCTGCACCAGTACCCAATGCAGGGAAGTTTTTCGGCCAAGTGGTGACCATCTTCCACTCAATGGTTTCTGGTTTAGCTGGAGCAGCCGCTTGAACTTCAGCGGTTTTGGCTGGCTCAGAGCCACCACAAGCTACCAAAGTTGCCGCGGCAATCCCAGCAAGCGTCCACTTGCTAAAAGCTTTTACGTTGATCATGGATATATCCCTTAGAAAACTAGTTATTTTTGTCAGTTCAGAACCGCACTGCGCAGAGTTGCCTCGCTTTCTTTGGCGATGATCATCTTTCTTACGCATTGGTGCCAAGCATACTATGCTTTGCGTGGAAATTGCTCAAGATTCCCCTTAGCAATTGGTATTAAAGAGCACCATTGGTATAAAAAAGCCCCTTAATTCTGGGAATTAAGGGGCTAAATGTTATGAACTTGCTCAGCTCAGTTAGGTGCGATTATTCACCCGCACGCGCGTTGATGAGTGCACGTTCAGAAATCTCATGCCATTTCATGACTTTCTCTTTGAACGCTTTCATCGAATCATAGACTTTCTGGCTTGCTGGATCGTTGGCAGCTACTTCTGCTAACACTTCATCCGATGCACCACGCAGTTCTGCTAGTACGTCGTCAGGGAAGCGTTTCAATTCCACGTGATGCTCGTTGATCAGAGTCTCCAGCGCGCTGTTATTCAACGCAGTGAACTCGTCTAGCATATCCGCATTAGCTTGACGCGCCGCCGCACGAACAATCAACTGTAGATCTTCTGGAAGCGCCATAAACGCATCTTTATTGATGAAGGTTTCTACGGTTGAACCTGGCTCTTGCCAACCTGGGAAGTAGTAGTATTTCGCTGCTTTGTAGATACCGAAGGCTAGGTCGTTGTAAGGACCGACCCACTCAGTCGCGTCGATCGCACCGGTTTGCAGTGCGGTAAAGATTTCACTGCCCGGCATGTTGACAACTGTGGCGCCCGCCTTAGCAATTACTTCACCACCTAGGCCTGGCATACGCATTTTTAGACCGTTTAGGTCGGCCACCGAGTTGATTTCTTTGTTAAACCAACCGCCCATTTGCACGCCCGTGTTACCTGCCGCCATTGGGATAATGTTGAATGGCGCGTAGATTTCTTCCCACAGCTCCATACCACCGCCGTTGAACAACCAAGAGTTCATTTCTTGTGCCGTTAGACCAAATGGCGTGGTGGTGAAGAACTGCGCCGCTGGCACTTTACCTTTCCAGTAATAAGACGCAGCGTGACCCATTTGTGCCGTACCACGAGAGACTGCATCAAAGGCTTCCAATGCTGGCACCAATTCACCGGCAGCGTACACTTTGACTTTTAGACGGCCACCCGACATAGCAGTAATGTTTTGCGCCAGTTTTTCCGCGCCAGTACCCAATGCTGGGAAGTTTTTCGGCCAAGTGGTGACCATTTTCCATTCAATTGGCTCTACTTTCGCCACTGACGCAGCCGCTTGAGTCGATTCAGATGAAGCCGCTTCGTTGCTGCCACCGCAGGCAACCAAAGTTAATGACAACAAACCAGCCAATGCTAATTTGCCGAAATTCGCGATTTTTTTCATTGTTTTCCTCGGAAAAGCTAGTTACTTACTGTTCACGCTCTGACGGCATGAGACAGGAATTTAGACATGCCAAAGCACAATCCTTGGCATCGTTTGCAAGCAATAAACGGCGGTATTTTTGTTGTTGTAGGCGTTTGAATGGCATCGGAACCGATGCGTGCGGGAATGGTATGCTGGTTTGTTGATCAACTCAACGAAATTCTAAACAGGCGTTAGAATTTCGTTGAATTAGGCCTGTTATAGCGTCAAAAAAGGCTTTTAACAGACTAAATAGCCGCTTTTTGCTAAAATGGGCTGGTGTAATACCAAGCAATACGCTCGCCCGTTTGTGCCGATTGCTGGGCTAGATTCATCGCATACACCAACTCACAGGCATGGCGTTTAGACACCGGCGCTTCGCCGCGACCTTGGATCGCATCGGTCAGTTGCTGGTAGAAATCCACATAGCGCCCTGCACCGATGGCTTCTGCTGAAACACTAATATCATCTTGGCTTGGCGCGTTATAACGCAGGGCTTTTTGCACTGGGCTAGCGAAGTCTGCTTGGCCCGGTAACTCGCCAGCGCGCAAGGCGTCTTCTTGGGCATCCAAACCATAGCAATGCCAGGAACCTGCATCAAAACGCGCGTTGTAGCGGCGCATCTCACCCGCTTCAAACAAACTAGCCCCCAAACGCACACGACGCTTGCCGTAGGCCAGTTCAATATCGAAGGTATCAGGCGCGGCGCCGTCTTCTCGCAGTGTATCGATATTGGCCTGAATCCAGTCAGGTATACCCAATAGCGCCAAGGCTTGGTCCATCACATGGGGACCCAGATCCCAGAAAATCCCAGTACCCACACCTGGCTGCTCGCGCCAACGCTGTTGCACGACAGGACGAAAACGATCAAAACGGCTTTCTAACTGCTTAAGCTGGCCTAATTCACCCGTTTCCACCAGCTCTTTTAAACGCAAGAAATCCCCGTCAAAGCGGCGATTTTGATAAACCGTGAAGGTTAAACCTTTGTCGTAGGCAATACGGCACAGCTCTTCGATTTGCTCGATTTCCGTCACCGATGGCTTTTCTAGCAAGACGTGTTTGCCAGATTTCAGCGCTAACTTGGCTTGCGGGAAATGCAGTTCATTAGGCGTGGTAATCACCACCAGATCAATTTCATCGCCTGAGATTAAGGCATCGGCATCACTGACCACGGTGACATCAGGCCAGTATTTATGCACTTCTTGAGGTTTAGAGGAGCAAATATAGGACAACGTCATCTCGGCTTGATGCGCCACAAACGGCGCGTGAAACACACGGCCAGATAAACCAAACCCAATAATGCCAACTCGAATGGTCATAATGCTCCCCTTCTACTTCAGTTTATTTGCTTCATAGTAGCAGGGTTTTGGTTGCTGGGGCGCTTTGGTTTTTAGGTTCTGCGAGGCCTTAGTCTGTTTAGTTTGCTAGTTCTGTAGAGGGTCTGATTCTTGTATTCAATTTGCTTGCGCCTGTTTCGTTCCTCAACGCGTCAGCGCAAATCAAACACAAGACCCAGCCTTAAACCTTTTTAAATTTTGAATAGCTAGATTAAGTCAGTAACTTTTTATCCTCTCTATATACTCATACTATTAGCAAATACTGGATTGGAGTCGCATTTATGGCAGGAACGAACTTACTCGCGTTGATTGATGATATCGCCACGCTATTGGACGATATCGCGCTGATGTCAAAGGTAGCGGCGAAGAAAACTGGGGCGGTGCTCGGTGATGATCTAGCGCTGAATGCTCAGCAAGTCACAGGCGTGAGTGCGGATCGTGAATTGCCGGTGGTGTGGGCGGTAGCGAAAGGTTCTTTTATTAATAAACTGATTCTGGTGCCATTGGCGCTGTTGATTTCCGCCTTTGCCCCTTGGCTGATTACGCCCCTATTGATGATTGGTGGTTTGTACCTTTGCTTTGAAGGCTTTGAAAAGATCCTCCATAGCCTGACCCACAAAAAAGAGCACAGTGATCAGCTCAATCTGCCAGAGGGTACAGATTTGGTGGCCTATGAAAAGGACAAAATCAAAGGGGCCATCCGTACCGACTTTATCCTTTCCGCTGAAATCGTCGTGATTGCCCTCGGCACGGTACAGAGCGCTGCCTTTATCAGCCAAGTGCTGGTGGTGTCCTTGATTGCCATCGCCATGACTATTGGGGTTTACGCCATCGTCGCAGGCATTGTGAAGATTGATGACCTTGGCCTTTACCTGAGTAAGAAACACCCACAAGGCTTACTAAACAGCGTCGGAATGGGACTGATCACCCTCGCCCCTAAACTGATGAAAGTACTGTCCGTACTTGGCACCATCGCCATGTTCCTCGTCGGCGGCGGCATCATCGCCCATGCTTTACCCCATATCGAAACGCCACTCGAATCCTTACCACCAGCATTAGAAGCCATTGTTTCTGGACTCGTGCCTATGCTGATTAACTTTGGTATTGGCTTATTGGCTGGCGCCTTGGTGTATCTGGCTTGGGAGTATGTTGTAGGGCCTTTGGTGTCGCGGGTTCGCTAGCTTAAGGTTTGCAAGGCATTTAGATGGTCTGACTCTTGTATTTAATTTGCTTACGTTCACAAGAGCAAACCTAACCAGCGATCACCTTCGCCGTAGATAAAATGTGATAGACCAAACTTTGTACTACAATACAAACATATGTAAGACAAAGTATTCGAGGTGCTTTATGGGTACAACCACAATCAGGCTGCCAGCGGATCAGGAAGAGACGTTAGAGCAACTGGCACAACAGTTACAGCGCAGTAAAAGTTGGATTATCAACCAAGCGCTTACGGACTATGCAGCTAAGCAAAAACTAGAGCAAACGCGCTGGAATCAAACGTTAGAGGCGATGGAATCCGCTGCTCAAGGAAAGGTAATCGAAGCCGACGAGGTTCATAACTGGCTTGAAAGCTGGGGCACAGATCATGAACTGGAGGCCCCAAAGCGATGACCACCAAATTGGTTTACACGGACGAAGCCATAAGTGACTTGAAACGCCTACGAGATTTTATCAAACAGAACAATCCTAGCGCTGCACAACGGATTGCCTCCACGCTAATAAATCGCATGAAAACACTGCAAGACTTCCCACAGTTAGGAAAACCGGTCGAACGCTCACCCGTGCCTGGAAGTATCAGAGATATGGTGTTTGACCAATACATTGTCCGCTACTCCGTCCACACCAGCACCGTCATTATTTTAAGAATTTGGCACGAACTAGAGAATGCACGCACTGTTGATGCTAATTAGGGCTGTAGGGATGCAAGTCCTCAGCTTTGGTACTGCCTGTTTTGTAGATGGTCTGACTCTTGTATTCAATTTGCTTGCGCCTGTCTCGTCTCGTTCCTCGACACCGACGCGTCAGCGCAAATCAAACACAAGACCCAGCCCTAATGAAATTAAATATGGTAGAGAGTATTTTTTAAGAAACCATTAAAATAGACACATATAAATCATCTGAAAGGTACATATCATGTGCGAGAAATATGAAGATAAATATGTAGTTTTTATTGATATCCTAGGTTTTAAAAAACTTATTGATGGTGATGAGAGTGAAGCTAAATCTGCAAGTGAGATAGGAAAAATATTAGATTACTTTCTACCTACTAAGTTTAAAGAATTTATTCAACATAGTTTCTCTAATGAAGAATATGCTGATGAAGAGTTTGACCTTACTAGCCTACAAATAACTAACTTTTCAGACTGCCTAGTTATTTCATTTGGTGATCAAGAAAACCTAAGTATGAATGCAGATATTGCATATTATGTAATCGAAGCCATAGCAAATATTTCAATGATATTGGTAAGAGATCATCAAGTTCATCTAAGGGGTGGTATGGCTTTTGGTAAAGTCTGTCACTGCGAAAGTAAGGTCTATGGTCCTGCTGTGAATCATGCTTACAAAATAGAAAGTGAGTATTCAAAATATCCCAGAATTCTAATTGAAGGCTTAGAACTTCCAGATACAGATGCTTTAGGATTTCAGAAAACACATAAACTCATAAAGCCTGTATATGAGAAAGGCTCAAACTTCCTTGAACTGAATATCGCCAACACTATCTCATATACAAAAAACACTAGATATGACTTTAACGATTACGTTAGGTCTTTCA
Source organism: Marinomonas sp. HM11-D (assembly GCF_057626615.1). Lineage (NCBI taxonomy): Bacteria > Pseudomonadati > Pseudomonadota > Gammaproteobacteria > Oceanospirillales > Oceanospirillaceae > Marinomonas > Marinomonas sp. HM11-D. The sequence continues at coordinate 136,317 of NZ_JBMMKT010000008.1, forward strand.
GAGAAAAACACAAACTATCGACAGATAATGATTTAAAAGAAGTTATAAATTCTTGCCGGAGCCTTCTCTCTGAAATAGAAAATAATCCTTCATTTTATGAGAATGAAAGCTCGCTAAAAGTCTGGCAAAAACATAAATGGATTGTCGATAAGCTCGATTCTATGGATGTATAGATCTTCCCGTTTGCCTGATTTGCGCTGACGTGTCGAAGCTGAGGAACGAAGCAAAGACGTTGCGCAAGCAAATCAGGTAACGGGAAGAAGTCTCCCACTGACTGTCGCGGAAGACCTATCAAACACCGAAACTGCAGAACCTACAAAACTTCCAATTTAGCGAAGGACAAAACCAACCACTTGGTGCCGGCGTCGTCGAAGTTCACTTGAACGCGGGCTTGTGGGCCTTGGCCTTCGTAGTTGATGACCAAACCTTCACCGAAGATCGGGTGTTTAACGCGATCACCCATGGAGACGTTGGTATCCGGTACGGTGTGGCCTTGTAGGATGTTTTGGTTCTGACGCTGCAGCGTCGCTGAGTAGTCCGGACGCTGAAGTGATACAGGGCGAGCCACTTGCGAGCGTAAACGTACTTCTTCCAAACACTCTTGCGGAATTTCACGAATAAAGCGCGATGGGCTGTTAAAGGATTCCGAACCGTATAAACGGCGGGATTCCGCGTAGGTGATGTACAGCTTCTGCATGGCGCGGGTGATGCCCACGTAACACAAGCGACGCTCTTCTTCGAGACGGCCCGGTTCTTCAAACGACATACGACTTGGAAAGAGGTTTTCCTCGACACCCGCTAGGAACACCAATGGGAACTCTAGACCTTTGGCAGAGTGCAAGGTCATTAGCTGGACCGAGTCTTGGTATTCGTCCGCCTGCGCTTCACCGGCATCCAGTACCGCTTGGTCCAAGAACGCCATCATTGGCGAACTGAATTCTTCATCGGTCTCGAGCCAGTTAAAGCCGCTGGCGGCGTTGACCAACTCTTTTAAGTTTTCCACGCGGGCTTCGCCCTTCTCGCCTTTTTCCTTTTCGTGATAAGGAATTAGGCCCGCTTCGGCGATGATTTGATCGAAAATATCACCTAAGCCAAGATCAGGGTTCTGTAGCGTCCCCGCCATGCCTTGAATCAGCTGCATAAAGCCTTTGATGGCGTTGGCAGCACGGGCTGGCAATAGGCTATGGGTAACGATTTGATCCGCCGCTTGCCACATAGAGCAGCCTTGGTCACGAGCCATCTCACGGATGGTGCCGATGCTGCGCTCACCAATGCCGCGGGTCGGCACGTTGATCACTCGCTCCATGGCGCCATCGTCGTTCGGATCAATCGCCAAACGAGCGTAGGCCAAGGCATTTTTGATCTCCAAGCGGTCATAGAATCTGTGTCCACCGTAAATGCGATAAGCAATCTGTTCCCTAACCAGCACTTCCTCGATGACTCGAGACTGGGCGTTGGAACGATAAAGGATTGCCATGTCTTTCAAGGCGGTGCCGTCATCGCGCCACTTTTTGATGATCTCGATAATAAAGCGTGCTTCGTCCTGCTCGTTAAAGCCAGCGTACACGGAAATCGGCTCACCTTCGCCACTGTCGGTCCACAACTCTTTACCTAGGCGATCATCGTTGTTGCTGATCAAGCCGTTAGCGGCTTTTAGGATATGGCCGGTAGAACGGTAGTTTTGTTCCAGACGAATGGTATGTAAGTCTTTGAAGTGCTTTGATAAGTTTTGAATGTTCTCAATCTTGGCACCACGCCAGCCGTAAATTGACTGGTCGTCATCACCGACCGCGGTAATGGTGCCAGATTCACCCACCATGAGACGCAACCAAGCGTACTGAATGGTGTTGGTATCCTGAAACTCGTCCACCAGTACGTGTACAAAACGCTGCTGGTAATGGCGTAGCAAAGCGGGTGTGGTCAGCATCAGTTCATGAGCACGTAGTAGTAGCTCACCAAAGTCCAACAGACCGTTTTTCTCACAGGCTTCTTCGTAGTGGTAATACATCTCACGCATACCACGGGAGAATGGATCGTGGCTGTCAGGCACATGAGCCGCGCGACGGCCTTCATCCTTTTGCGCATTGATAAACCAACACACTTGCTTCGGCGGCCAGCGGGTTTCATCGATGTTCATCTCACGCATGATACGTTTGACCAGACGCTGCTGATCGTCACTGTCCATAATCTGGAAGTTTTCTTTCAAACCTGCGTCACGCCAGTGGGCACGCAACAAACGGTGTGCGATTCCGTGGAAGGTACCAACCCACATACCTTGTGGCGGTACACCAACCAGCTGCTCAATACGGCCTTGCATTTCACGGGCCGCTTTGTTGGTAAAGGTCACCGCCATTAGGCTATAAGGAGAGATTTCGTAGGCGTGCATCAACCAGGCAATGCGATGCACCAGTACGCGTGTTTTACCTGACCCTGCGCCCGCTAACACTAGGCTGTTTTGCAGTGGTGCCGCCACCGCTTCCCGTTGCTTATCGTTCAAAGCGTCGAGGATAAAAGAAACATCCATTCGTATCCGCCAATAAAAAGTTCATGAAAAATAGGTTGATTTTTGACCAGCTTTGCGTTTTTTATATCACTGAAGTCTTGATGTCTGTCTATTTTGACTTTTTTCACCTGTCGATGACAGTGATGTGTGCATTTCTGTCATCCGAAATGGACCTAAGAGGGAAAAACGATGAGTACGCCAGCGGAAACTATTTCCGAAGTTAAAACAAACTTGTTATACGCTTCCATCAGCCTTAAAAAAGAGGAAAACGAGCGCAATCAAAAGGAAGACAGCGCACGCATGCTCAAAGCACGCCGAGCTATCGAAGCCTATTTAGACGAACGACGCTTAAATAACGCGATCGCCGACGGCTGGGACGAATAGTCCTTAGCAACAGATTCTTTCTGGCAGTCCCTTAGGTCGTGCCAATGGGACTGCTCACCCTTTATCACCTAGATCTGATCCAAGAATCTGGGCAAGGCTCCCTTTTACACCGCTTTTATCCCCCCGCCGTTTGTCAACTTTGGTCGCATTTGGATACAGAATGCCGTTGTTTTTATAGCGAACAGCCGAACTCTGGAGTACCATTACGGCTGGTTTTTTTAACGTCAACGCATAATAAAAACAGTACATAACCCTTGCGGGGAGTCACCATGTTCGAAAACATTCAAGTTGCACCAGCTGATCCAATTCTCGGCTTAAATGACGCTTATCGTAACGAAACAAACCCAAACAAGATTAACTTGGGCGTGGGTGTTTACAAAGATGAGCTTGGCGCAACACCTATCCTTAAGTGTGTTAAGCAAGCTGAAGAGCATTTGGTTGCCACTGAGAAAACGAAAAGCTACTTGAGCATCGAAGGTACTGAAGCGTACCGTAAAGCCGTGCAGGAATTGCTATTTGGTGCGGATCACGATGTCATCACGAAACAACGTGCTCACACAGCGCAGTCTCCGGGTGGTACTGGTGCGTTACGTATTGCGGCTGAGTTTATTAAGAAACACATGCCAGGCGCGACCGTTTGGGTAAGTAACCCAACTTGGGCGAACCACCAAGCAATTTTCCAGTCAGTTGGTCTAGAAGTAGGCAGCTACGCGTACTATGACGCAGCAACGAAATCGCTAGATTTCGAAGCTATGCTAGCTAGCCTTTCTCAAGTACCTGCAGGTGACGTCGTACTGTTCCACGGTTGCTGCCATAACCCAACCGGTATCGATCCAACCACTGAACAGTGGGCACAATTGGCTAAGCTTTGCAGCAAGCAAGGTTTCTTGCCGCTATTTGACTTCGCTTACCAAGGTTTCGGTGCGGGCTTACAAGAAGATGCTGCAGGTCTACGCGTGTTCCTAGAACAAGCACAAGAAATGTTGATCGCGAACTCATTCTCGAAAAACTTCGGTTTGTACAACGAGCGTGTCGGTGCCATCACTGTTGTGTGTGAAACAGCAGAACACGCTGAAGCGGCGTTCTCACAAGTGAAACGTTGCATCCGTGCGAACTACTCTAACCCACCATCACACGGTGCGGCAGTAGTTACTGAAGTGCTAACTAACCCACAGCTACGCAGCCTATGGGAAATGGAACTTCAAGCAATGCGCGCACGTATCCAAGAGATGCGTAGCCTATTCGTTAGCACATTGCGTGCGAAAGGCGTTGAGCAGGACTTCTCGTTCATCTCACAACAGAACGGTATGTTCTCTTTCTCTGGCCTAAACCCAGATCAAGTAGCGCAACTACGCACTGAATTCGGTATCTACATTGTTGGCTCTGGCCGTATCAGCGTGGCTGGTATGACTAAAGACAACATGGAACCACTATGTGAAGCCATTGCTAAGGTTCTTGCGAACTAAGCACTGATCGCTTAATAATGAAAAGCCAGCTAGGGCATCCCTTAGCTGGCTTTTTTATTGTCTAACGTTTATGACCTAACGCTTGGAGTGCGACATGACCGCTACGTTGATTTATTGCTATGACCCTATGTGCAGCTGGTGTTGGGGCTTTCGCCCAACTTGGACCGCACTGCAAAAAGCCCTAGCGAAACGTATCGATCGTGAAGAATTGGTGATTCAACCGATGCTCGGTGGCCTAGCCCCCGACTCTGATGTGCCCATGCCGGACGCCATGCGTCACAAACTCGAAGCCACTTGGCAACATATCGCGAGCGAATTGGGTACAGAATTTAACTATGACTTCTGGCGCACAACAGAACCGCGTCGTTCAACCTACCCTGCAAACCGTGCCTGTTTGGTGGCGCGTGACGAGAATCTCGAGATGGAGATGAACCATGCAATCCAGCAAGCCTATTACTTAGAAGCCAAAAACCCATCCAATCTTGATGTGCTGGCCGATTGTGCCGAGCAGATTGGCCTCAATCGCGATGGTTTTCTACACAGCATGCATTACGTGCAACAGGAAGGCCTAGTGGAAAAAGAAATCGACAACGCGCGCCATATCGGTCTCAATTCCTTCCCTTCGCTGGCGTTACTGATTGGCGAAGAGCTGCTCTATATCCCGATCAACTATCAAGATCACACGCCAATGCTGGCTCAGATTGAACAACGCTTAAAAGCCGTGAACGATTGATTTACAAGGCTTTATCTAACGCTTCCAAGAGCTGATTCATATCTTGCTGACTGGTGTAGTGCACAAACGATAAACGTAAAACACCAGTCTTAGGATCGATTCCCAATCCCTCTAGTAGGCGCACGGCGTAGAAATGCCCAGCACCGCAGATAATGCCTTGCTTAACCAGTTTTGATGCCAGTTCCTGCGGCGTTTGCTCGGTACCCAGCAAAGAAACGGTCGAGGTCCGCTTGCTAAAGCTCGATGGTCCCACCAAGGTAAGCTTAGGATGCTGGGACACATAATCCAGCAATTGAGGTAATAAGGCGGCATCCGCATCCTGTAGCAATTTGCGCACATTGCTTGCTCGTACGCTGATGTCTTTACTGCGCTCAAAATGATGATCGTGCAGCCGATCAAAGTAATCCACCACGCCTCTGGCGGCGGCGACTTGGGCATGATCAGGGCCCGCGGGCACAAACCATTTATGACGGTATTCGCCATTAAAATAATGCCCTTGATTACCCAGCTTGAGCGCCACCTCTTGTCGCACCACCATCACGCCTAAATGAGGCCCAAAGGCTTTATACAGTGAGAACAAATAAATATCCGCCCCGAGATCCTTCACATCAGGAAAACCATGGCCTGCATAGGCGACGCCATCGACCACCGTCCATACACCCGCGGCTTTAGCCTTGGCACAGATCTTCTTCACTGGGTTAATATGCGCCACCACATTAGAGCAGTGGGTAAAGGCCAATAGCTTGGTTTTATCACTAAAAAGTGTATCCAATTCTTCAGGATCTAACTCACCTGTTATGGCATTAACCCGCCACTCCTTAATGTTGATGCCTCGCTCAGCGAGTCGACGCCACACTCCAATATTGGCTTCATGATCTTGATTGGTAACGATAATTTCGTCGCCTGCTTGCAGAAGGTGAGCAAAGGCTTGCGCCAACACATAGGTGTTTTGCGAGGTGGAAGGCCCTAAGTGCAGTTCTTCTGGTAAGACATTGAGGTAACCGGCTAGGCGGTCATGGGACTCGTCCATTTGCCGCCCCGAATCCTGCGACACCGGATGCAAATGGTAAGGTTGGATTTTGTTTTGATGGTAATAGCGATTGAGATGCACAATCACCGGCAGACAGGCATAGGAGCCACCGGCATTATCAAAAAACGCCTGACCCGCTAAGGTCGGTTCATCAAATGCGGGAAACTGTGATCGTACAAACTGCAAATCCAATGCGGACATCTCGAGTGCCTCCTACCCTGACTTATGCTATCTAAGCAGTATAGGAGGACTCGGCGAAAATGCCTGCTCGTACACAGAAAATCCATGTTAGAGCAAAGTGTTAGGCGTTAGCCAAAATCGTGGTTAATCAGGTCAAGCATGGGATTGTAGAGGGTTTTGGGTGCTTTCTCAGACTCGCTTGGCTCATCTTTCGCTGTCACTGAAGTGATGCTAAGGGATGCCTCTTCCTCTGTTTCATCGGTTGGCAACAGATCTTCTTCCTTGATCATCACATCTTCCAGCGCAAAGTCGCTTGGCTCCAACAGCATGCCAGCGGCTTCCTCTGCTTGGCTGTCCATTTCAGGCAGCTCAAGCACCTCTGGTTCGTCGATCGGTTCCGCTACAACGGCAGTTGCTTCTACTTCAGCAGTTTGTACAAAGCGCGCTAACTGTTGTGCCAAGGGCTCAATGCCCTCATAGGTCACATTCACCGCCAGCCAATTACTTGCTTCTGGCTGCGCCGACAGATAGTCGCCAGGCACCACACCATGGCGATGCTTGGCCAACAGTTGAGTTAATTGCGCTTCCGATAACGCCTGATTCAATTGCAACCACAGGGTTAAACCGCCTTTGCTACTGGCAAAGCGCACGCTATCACCTAAAGCGTTTTCTAAGAGGCTTTTTGACTTCTCGGCCACAGACCAAATTTGACGGGCACGACGCATCAAAGAATGACGTTGTGACGGCTGCAACGCATCCATTAATGCCTGTTGTTGCGGGTCACTAAGGGCTAAATCGGCGCATAATAACGCGCCTTCCAACGCTTGATATTGCCCAGGAATACACCAAGCGGCATTGCGATCGACGCCTTTGGATTCGACGCCACCGATGTACACCACTTGGTTTTTCTCATCCAGTGATTTGTAAGTCATCAAGGTGGACGATTTGTACCCCAAATGGGAAGTCATATCCCATTCAATCGCCGGAATCTCCAGCTGTTGTAGAATCGCCAGCCAACGACGCAGACTTAAGTTAGAAATCTCGCTACCACTAGGGAAGGCAAACTGACTCGGGAACACCACCATCTTGATGGCATCATCACGCAGACAGCGCACCGCTTCATCTAGGTCCACACCGCGCTCACCGGCCGCTAAGGTAAAGACCTCGCGCCCTAGGCTGATCAAGGTTGAGGTCAGACGCGGATCACAAGGGGTAATCACCAATACGGCATCGCCCACTTGCGTTAGGGTTTGTACCGCTTGGGTGTACATCGCCAAGGGCGAACGACCTAACCAAATATGCGAAGGATGAGCATTAATCGCTACTTTGCGTAAGTGCTCACTCACCGCTTCACGGACCGCCAAATGGCCTTTACCTAATACCGGCAGGTCGGATTCAGACGGTTTGAAAACAGGGTTCAGGAACTCATCGCTCTGATCCACCATGGCTGCACGATGAGACAACGCCGACCAAGCCATTTTCTTGCTCAAGCTGTCACTAAATTGCGATACACGATCCCCAGCCAACAGATGAGCATGTTTGACACTGGGTTTATGGCAAACAAAGTAACCAGACTTTGGGCGGGACTCGATCCAGCCTTCTTCTGCCAGAATTTCATAACCGTGGATAACGGTATTGAGGCTCAGCTCTAGCTGTTTGGCCAGCTTGCGTAGGGACGGCATCTTGTCCCCAGGGGCCAATTCGCCTTGGCTCATTTGTTCTAAAAACCAATCCACTACGCCTTTATATAGAAAGTCCGCCACGGTCTCTGTACCTTTAATTTGGAAATCTTTACATTCTGTATGAACCTTAGCGAATCACGCTAAAATGACAAGTGTTTCCCAGCGCCAACGTGCAATATTGCGGTAATTCGCTAAATTTAAGGTACAATTCAGCCCCGTTTTCAAACTGTAGTGGACACCTAACGCATGGCTTTTGATGCAAACACACTTCGAAACCAGTTTCCCATTCTCAAACTGGAAGCCAACGACCATCCTTTGGTCTACCTCGACAATGCTGCCACCACGCAAAAGCCCCAAGTTGTCCTCGATGCCTTAATGGCCTACTACACCACCAGCAATGCCAATGTGCATCGCGGTGCTCATTACTTAAGTGACCGCGCCACGGCGCAGTTTGAACACGCCCGCGATCGTGTGGCACGCTTTATCAATGCTGAACAAGCCGATCATGTGATCTGGACCAAGGGCACCACAGAATCGATTAACCTAGTGGCCTATGGCTTGGAATGGTGCTTAAAGCCGGACGATGAAATCCTGATTACCAGCCTTGAGCACCACGCTAACCTGGTGCCTTGGCAGCAACTGGCGTTTCGTACCGGAGCCCGCCTACGTGTATTACCACTGACCTCAAAGGGGGAATGGGAGCCGGAATACGAGCATTACTTTAATGAGCATACGCGCATTTTTGCCTGTACTCAGATTTCCAATGCCATTGGCGTAAAAACTCCAGTGCACGAAATGTTAGCCGCCGCCAAAGCGGTAAACGCCTTCACCTTGGTGGATGGCGCGCAAGCGGTCGCTCACTATCCGATTGATGTGCAAGCACTGGATTGCGACTTCTATGTCTTCTCCGGCCATAAGATGTACGGCCCCACAGGCATTGGTGTCTTGTATGGCAAGCCGCACGCCTTAGAGGTGCTTACGCCAGTACAAACCGGCGGTGAGATGGTGCGCCATGTAACCTACAACAGCACCGAATTCAATGTGCTGCCATACCGTCTTGAAGCGGGTACCCCCAATATTGAAGGCGTAATCGGTTTGGCCACTGCCTGTGATTTCTTGGCGGCGCAAGACCGTGACGAGATGATTCAATGGGAGCAAAGGCTGGCTCGTTATGTGTATGACGAGCTGAAGTTTAATACCGCCATCGAGATTTACTCGCCCGCCACCGAAACCACGGTCGTTTCTCTAAGCGTGCCAGGCATTCATATTATGGATTTAAACGGCTATTTGGATAGCCAAGGGGTCGCGGTACGCGCCGGTAGCCACTGTGCCCACCCATTGATGGCACAACTGGGCGTCAGCAGTACCCTGCGCGCCTCGTTTGCTTGTTACAATACCCTGTCGGAAGCGCGCCGCTTCTGTGATGTTTTACTGGAAGCCATTGAGATCTTAGGTGATGACTGATTTAAGCCGCGACGCCATTCAAGCACGACTGCAAGCCTGCACCAGCAAAGAAGCCACCTTCAAAGAGTTAGTGAGTCTTAGCAAGCAGCTCGAGCGCCTAACCGATGCGGATAAGACCGAAGGGAATAAGGTAAAGGGTTGTGAAAGCGCCGTATGGCTGATTGAGCGCCAAGAAAACGGTGTTTGTACCTTCCAAGCGGACAGCGACGCCAAGCTGATGCGTGGCGTGCTGGTAGTGATCCTAAGCCTTGCCAATGGCCATAGTAAAGCCGAACTGCAAGCCATGGATCTGGTCGCAGAGCTAAACCAGTTCAACCTTTCCAGCTACCTGACCAGCTCCCGCACCAATGGCGTGTTAGGTATCCTGAATCAAATAAAAAGCTGAAGCAGATTCAGGCCTAATCTGTCTCTGCTTTGTTAGAAAATAAAACCGCTGATCCCTAAAGCAATAAACATCACGCCGGTGATGCGGTTAATCGCGACTAAATGGTTTTTCAGGATATGGGATACCTTGTCGATCGCAGACGACACCAAAATATGAATCACTAAGGTAATCAGCACCAGCTCCAACGTCAGTACAATGGCATCACGAATAAAGTTCGCTTCGTTGGTAATAAACATCGGAAATAAGGCACCGAAAAACACCAAGGTTTTCGGGTTCAACAGTGAAATCAGTACACCATTTTTAAAGCCATAGCCTTGCGCGGCGATGGTCATCTCACTTTTGGCGTAATACAGCGCTTTAGCCCCCAAATAGGCAATATAGCCACTGCACAGCCAGGTCATTACCTGAAACGCCATTTCACTGGAATGAATCACTGCTAACAACCAAGTATTGGCCAACAAGGATGCCAGCATCAGCCCTGTGGCAATACCAAAGATCACCGGCAAGGTACGACGCAGATTATGATTAATGCTATTACTGACCACCGCCAAACCACCAGGACCAGGGGAAGCGGCAGACGCCAAACAAACGGCCAAAAAGGCTAACTGACTTTCCATGTTTCGCGCACCTCTTGGGCCTTTATTAGGATGATTGATTGGCTTTTAGCGCTAGCTTCTCAAGCACTCGTCCTACCGCGACAAAACCAAAGGTGGCGGTGACCACTGTGCTGGAGCCAAAGCCGGTTTCGCAGTTCATCTTGGTTTCTGTATCCCCTTTCTCGCGAGTTTCGCACACTGTACCGTCTGTCTGTGGGTATTTCAGTTGCTCTAATGAGTACACACATTCAATTTCGAAGCGTTTTTTAGTATCGCGCGGGAAGTTGTAATGACGACGTAGATAGTTGCGAAGCTTAGCCGCCAGCGGGTCTTGCTCGGTACGAGACAAGTCAGCGATCTGCACTTTGGTTGGGTCAATCTGGCCACCGGCGCCACCGACGGTAATCAGCTTACGCTTATTGCGCTTACACCAAGCAATCATCGCCGCTTTGGGCTTTAAACTATCAATCGCATCAATGATGTAATCAAACGGCTGATCCAATAGCTCAGGCACGTTATCCGTGGTGATAAAGTCTTCTACGCAGTTTACTTGGCAGTTTGGGTTAATCAGTTTAATTCGCTCCGCCATAGCATCCACCTTGGCTTTACCAATGGTGCCGTCTAGGGCGTGGATCTGGCGGTTGATATTGGTGACACAAACATCGTCCATATCGATCAAGGTGATCTGACCGACGCCCGAGCGTGCTAAGGCTTCCGCACACCATGAGCCAACACCACCAATACCAATCACGCACACGTGGGCTTGTTGGAAAAACTCATAGGCTGTTTGGCCGTAAAGGCGACTAATACCGCCAAAACGCTGATCATCACTCACTCTTGAACTCCTTGCAGAATCTCGTCGATAAGGCAGAATGGCTTTATTATGTCTGATCTAGCTGACAATCGATTACGTTGTGTCATAGCAGTACCGACGGACATCCCTGTCCGTGACGGTCGGATCGCCCATCCATGGGCTTAATACTTGCTATGACACAACTTCATCTAAGCTAGCATCGAAGCATCGGCACCATGCCACGTTCGACAACGTCTACATTTTTACGATTAATTAGGGTTTATGCTGCATCAAGTCTTAGAACAACTCGGCCTTAGCGAACGCGAAGCCACCTTGTATCAAACGCTGCTGAAATTAGGGCCAGCCTCGATTCGTGATATCGCCGAACAATCGGGTATTAACCGCGGCTCTGCCTACGAATCCTTGAAGCAGCTGCAAAGCAAAGGGGTGGTGAGTTACTTCCCGAAAGGTAAACGCCGTTTCTTTATGGCGGAGAACCCAGAGATTTTGCTCAACCTCGCTGAGGAGCGTAAGCAAAATATCGAGAAAACCATCGACTCGCTGAAGCACACCATTATTCCAAGCTTGGTACAGTCCCAGCCGACCTTCCATCACACCGATGTGCGTTACTATGAAGGTGATGATGGTATCGAATGGGTATTGCGTGATATTTTAAACGTGGTGTCTCAGCAAGACCATAAAGAATACTGTGTATTTTCCTCGAAGCCGATCCGCCCCTATTTGTACCGACCGTTTCCGACCTACACCAAACAGCGTATCAAGTTGGGCATTAAGGTAAAGGTTATCGCCCTGGGCGATGGTGGTGAAGACGCGGAGCTATCAGAACGTAAGTGGATCAAAACCGAAGACAGTGTCGACGCCAGCTACATCGCTATCTATCCACCGAAGTGTGCCATTATTTCTCTGGCGCGAGATAACTTTCCTTCTGCCGTGGTATTGGAATCAAACGATATTGCCAAAGCCCAGCAGATCATCTTTGATACTCTGTGGCGATTGCTGTAAATACAAGAACTACCAGTCTGTGAATTCTAGGATTGACTCCATCGGAGTCAGTCTTGGCCAGTCAACTTGTAAAGCATCAGACCAAAATTTAAATCTCGCATCTTCATCATAATCAGGTGACCTCCACTCAATAATATGAACATCCTTAGTTCGACCTGAGATAAGCTGATTGAGATGATCATCTTCCCCAGAGTAACCAAATAAAATCACTTCATCAGACTCTGAAATACAGGTAACTAAATGTTTCCAATAGGATTTTAGAACTTTAGAGGAGCTAATTATCGATGGTTTATGAGCAACATGAGTAAGCACAATATGTTTACCACACTTAACGTTTGTTCCACTTCCCTTTTTTATAATTCCCGACTCATTTTCGTGGTATAAAGGGGTTCCATGTAAATGTAGATAGTATCCCAGTTTGCTTTTGTTAATTCGCCTTAGATTATCCTCTTTAAAACCACTTCTCCAAAAGCCATCAATTAGATCTTTGCTGTAACCATCTAAGTTTTTACCTAATAAGGCGTCATAAAGCAGTGGGTCATAATTTAATGTAGCAATATGAGACTTTGTATTTGAAATAAAATCGCTTAGCGGCCCAAGAAACTCACTTGGTAGTTTATGCTGAGACTCATGAAAAGTTGATGCGACATCATGGACATAGTGTCTTATGACCATAGGGAAATTTTTCCCGTGATCTGTCAACCAATGAAGGTTTGAATCCTTTAAGTCCTGCCCCAAATTATCTAGAAAATTGCATGCGAAGACTGAAGTTTGAAGCTTATCTAAGTCTCCTTCACCTTCAGGAGAGCCTTTTTTTGTGAGGCATGTTTCAATTAATCTTTTAGTCTCAGAACTAAGACGTGTAGCAGGAAAAAAGTCACTATCATCACTTGCTCCCCAGGTATCTGATAGTGCCTTTGATAGTAGGTAGAACTTGCTATCAAGAGCCATCCCTAAGCCATTGCCAAAAATTATCGTTTTACGCCCAGACATCTCAAAGCCTCTTCCATGAATCATTTCCTGATTATATAAAAAAGCCCGAGTAAAGACTCGGGCAATCGTGGAATAACATAGCTGGGCCATGTTGACTTGCTCAGTACTCGCTAGCCAGCGAGCTTTTCGACGATCAGGCCGCGTTCGGCCATGAGTTCTTGGATATCGTAGATGCTGTTGGGATCGTCAATGGTCGATGGGATGGTGAATTCCTCGCCGGAGGCAATCTGACGCAGTAGCTTACGTAAGATCTTACCGGAGCGGGTTTTTGGTAAGCGTGGCACCACCATGGCGATCTTAAAGCAGGCCAAGGCACCGATTTCTTGGCGAACCAAGGCAATCAGTTCCTCTTGCACGCTCTCGGCTTGGTCTTCGTAGCCATTTTTCAAAAGTACCAAACCTAACGGCAACTGCCCTTTAAGATCGTCGTTAATACCAATCACACAGCATTCTGCGACGGCATCGTGCATGGCGACCACTTCTTCCATTTCACCGGTTGATAAGCGATGGCCCGCTACGTTAATCACATCGTCGGTACGTCCCATAATAAAGACGTAACCGTCTTCATCGATATAACCGCCATCCCCCGAAGTGTAGTAACCAGGGTAGGCTTCTAAGTAGCCAGATTTAAAGCGATCAATATCGCCCCAGATGGTCGGCAAACAGCTCGGTGGCAGCGGGCGTTTAAGCGCAATGCTGCCCTGCTCCATCGGTGGTAGAGGTTCTCCTTGGTCATCCAATACCTGCACTTGGAAACCTGGTGATGGCACGGTCGAAGAACCTGGCTTGGCGATTTTCATTTCTAGACCAATAGGATTGGCACAGATGGCCCAGCCGGTTTCGGTTTGCCACCAGTGGTCGACAATACATTTACCCGTAACGGCCTTGGTCCACTCATAAGTCGGCGGATCTAAGCGTTCACCGGCCATAAAGATCACTCGCAAACCAGCAAGATCTTCTTTGTTCAGCAGCTCAGCCTTTGGATCTTCTTTGCGGATGGCACGAAATGCCGTAGGTGCCGCAAACAAGGTTTTGACATCGTACTCTTTACAGACACGCCAGAACTCACCGGCGTTCGGCGTCATGATTGGCTTGCCTTCGTACATCACCGTAGTGCAGCCATAAATCAGTGGACCGTAAACAATATAAGAGTGCCCCACCACCCAACCCACATCCGAGGCCGCCCAGAAGACTTCGCCTGGGCTCATGTTGTAAATCGCCTGCATGGAGTAATTGAGTGCCACCGCATGACCACCGTTATCACGTACCACACCTTTGGGTTTGCCAGTGGTACCTGAGGTATAGAGGATATAGAGCGGATCTGTACCTTTCACTGGGGTACAGTCGGCGGGAGCGGCTTGTTCGACGACACTGTTCCAATCCAAGTCTCGGCCTGACTGTAACTCGGCGACTAGTTGTTCTCGTTGATAGACAATACAAGCATTGGGGGCGTGCTCAGCCTGTTTTAAAGCTTCATCGAGCAGCGGTTTGTAAGCAATAATTCGGCAGATTTCGATACCACAAGAAGCCGTGACAATGGCTTTCGGTTTGGCATCATCGATGCGCACCGCCAGCTCATGTGCGGCAAAGCCACCAAATACCACCGAATGAATCGCGCCCAGACGCGCGACCGCGAGCATAGCAATCAAGGCCTGCGGAATCATCGGCATATAGATAACCACGGTGTCGCCCTTCTCGACCCCTTGCTGTTTTAAGGCGCCGGCAAATAGAGAGACTTCGTCAAGCAGCGCTTGGTAAGTGTAGGTTTTCTTGGTGTCAGTGACGGGGGAATCGTAGATTAAGGCCGCTTGCTCAGCGCGGCCATTGGCCACATGGTGATCTAAGGCCAGATAACAAGTATTCAGCTCACCATCGGCAAACCATCGATCCATGCCGTGTTCGTCTTGCGATAACACGGTTTTTGGGAACTTGAACCATTCTAATGCGTGCGCTTTTTCACGCCAAAACGCCTCAGGCTCAGCGCAGGCGCGCTGGTACTCTATTTGATATGACATGCAGGCAGACCTTTTATGTTTATTCTTTGCCAAACCCAGATTGTTGACAATCTGAAACGTCAGAACCAAATATAGACCAATTATTAGCCAAAAAATCTAATACTAAAGGCTAATTTTTAGATAAATTATGCTTTTTGTCGACAAAGTGACCTTTTTTACGACTTTGCTCAATTACTTTAATACGTGCGGTGGCTTCATTTAGCTCTTTCAACGCACGGGTATGGTCTAGATCATTACTTGAGCTGCCCAAATGTTCTTCGGCGTGTTGTTTCGCAGCCAGAGCTTCTTCCATATCCAGTTCACCAGCACGTTCGGCGAAGTCTGCCAATAAAATGACCTTGTGTGGCTGAACTTCCATAAAACCACCGGAGATAAACATCACTTCTTCCGAGCCATCTTCTTTCACCAGTCGTGCACTGCCCGCTCTGAGTACGGTTAGCATGGGGGCATGACCCGGATAAATACCCACTTCGCCTAGCTCCGCTTGCACAACAACGTACTTCACAGGGTTGGAATAGAGCGTGCGCTCAACACTGACGATGTCGCATAAAATGGTGTGGCTCATGAAAACTCCCTTTTCTGGGTTAGGTAGAGGTTTAACTGAATGCATCAAGCCTTCCAGCTTTAGTGCAATGTACAACAATAAAGTGCCAGCAATATGGATGCCAGCAGATTTAGATCAAATACATTAG
>NZ_JBMMKT010000009.1:0-134655 GCF_057626615.1 Marinomonas sp. HM11-D
TGTTTCCAGTTCGCGGTGCAGTCCGTGGTGGTCTGCCGTGTCAGTGGGTGCGTATATTACCGTCGCGGATTTTTAATGCAAGCACTTTTTTGAAAAAAGTTTTAATTAATTAAAAGTGCCTGCATTGGGAGGTTAATGCACTTCAACAATACGCAGTTCTTTAGGCATGGAGAAGGAAACATTCTCTTCACGACCTTCAAGTTCACGTGGGTCTTCGCCCCCTTCCGCTTTCAAGCGCTCGATCACTTCATTGACCAACACTTCCGGAGCGGAGGCGCCGGCTGTAATGCCAACTGCTTTAATACCCTGCAACCATTCCGGTTTGATCTCACTGGCATTATCAATCAAGTACGCTTCTGTCCCCATGCGCCCTGCCAATTCACGTAGGCGGTTCGAGTTAGAACTGTTAACCGAGCCAACCACTAGAACGAGATCGCATTCTTGCGCCAAGGTCTTCACCGCATCTTGACGGTTTTGCGTGGCATAGCAGATATCGTCTTTCTTGGGACCTTGAATCTCAGGGAAGTGCTGACGCAGAGCATCGATGACAATTGAAGTATCATCCATCGATAATGTTGTCTGCGTAACAAACGCCAAACGCGACGGATCCTGCACTTTCAAAGTCGCTACATCTGCAGGTGTTTCCACTAGGTAAATAGCGCCGCCGTTTTTGGCATCGTATTGCCCCATGGTACCTTCCACTTCTGGATGGCCATCGTGGCCGATCAGGATACATTCCATACCATCACGGGAATAACGCACTACTTCCATATGTACTTTGGTAACCAATGGGCAAGTGGCATCGAAAACCTTCAGACCACGACGATCGGCTTCGTTACGCACAGCTTGCGATACACCATGGGCACTGAAGATAACGATTTGATCGTCTGGCACTTCGTCCAACTCATTAACAAAGATAGCGCCTCGCTCTTTTAATGATTCCACAACAAATTTGTTATGCACCACTTCATGACGTACGTAGATCGGTGCTTCAAAGATATCCAAGCAACGCTTTACGATTTCAATAGCACGATCAACACCAGCACAAAAGCCACGTGGATTAGCAAGCTGAATAGCAAAGGACATTAGGCCTCCTCTACCGCAACGATTTTGACGCGGTACGTTAAGGTATGGCCGGAAAGCGGATGATTAAAGTCTACTTCTACTTGGCTATCGCCGATTGATTTAATCACACCAGGCAATTCATTTTTGGCAGAATCCGAGAACGACACCACCATACCTTCCTCAATATCCATACCGAATTGGCTACGCGCCAAAGTTTGAACATTGCTTGGGTTGCGAGCACCGAACGCCTTTTCTGGTGGCATGGTAAAGGTCTTCTCATCCCCAGCAACCAACCCCAACAGCACTGCTTCAAAATCAGGCAACAGACTACCATCACCGTAGGTAAACTGCGCTGCATTCGTATCAAAGTTTGAATCGATGATTTGGCCATCTTCCAACGCCAGTTCAAAGTTCAAGGTAATACGGCTTTGTTCATTAATCGTCATTCTGTTTACCCTTGGGACTTTTTTGAAACAGCCCCTCAACCAGCATTAACACCACACCAATAGTAATAGCACTGTCGGCAATGTTAAACGCAGGAAAATACCAAGTAGATTGCCAGTGAACCTGTATAAAGTCGATCACATGCCCATATGCCAAGCGATCGTGCAAATTACCAATCGCACCCGCCATAATCAGCGTTAGGGACAAGGCTTCGAGTTTGTGAGTGTGGCCTATTTTCGATAAGCGCCAACTTATACCCACCACTACGGCTATAGCAATCAAAGAAAAAAACCAACGCTGCCAACCGCCGGCTTCGGCTAAAAAACTAAAAGCTGCACCCGTGTTGTAACGCAACGTCAAATCAAAGAAAGGCAGAAGAGGAATCTCCTGCCCATAGTGTAAGTTCGCTTCTACGCCCTGTTTGGTTACCCAATCCAGAGCGTAAACAGCGATTGCCAGCGCCCACCAGCGCTGGACTCGTTTTAGCATCGCTGTCATAAGCATTAAGCGAAGTGGCGTTGTTCGCCTTCGCCTTCCGGCAAGTTCGAGATACAACGATCACACAACTCTGGGTGTGCTTCACGTTTGCCCACTTCTTCACGGTGGTGCCAGCAGCGCGTACATTTCTCGTACTCAGTAACGGCTACCGCAACTTTCAGACCTTCAAGCTCTGTTGCGACCGCATCCGCTGGAGCATCCGCTAGAGAAGCGACTTTTGCCTCAGAAGAAATCAACACGAAACGTAGCTCATCGCCTAGCTTCGCTAGTGTTTCTTCCAGAGCAGCATCCGCGTAAAGCGTGATTTCCGCGCTTAGACTTGCTTTGATCTTGCCGTCTTTACGAGCTGACTCAAGCACCTTGTTAGCCGCCATTTTCGCTTCTAGCACTTGTTTCCAGAAGTTACGACCCAGAGCTTCGTCACCGCTTAGTTCAAATAGACCTTGGTACCAAGTATCTAGGAATACCGACTCGGTACGCTCACCTGGAAGAGACTCCCAGATTTCATCCGCTGTGAAGCTCAAGATTGGTGAGATCCAACGCGTGAAGGCTTCAGCGATATGGTACAGCGCGGTTTGTGCAGAACGACGTGCAAGGCTGTCTTCTTGCGTCGTGTACTGACGGTCCTTGATCACGTCTAGGTAGAAACCACCTAGATCCAACGAACAGAAGTTTTGGATCTTCTGAACCACTGAGTGGAACTGGTATTCGTTGTAGGCTTCGTCGATTTCTTTTTGAAGCTGTGCTGCACGGTCAACGATCCAACGATCTAGCGCGATCATGTTTTCAGGCGCCACTAAATCTGTTGCTGGGTTGAAGCCAGTTAGATTCGCCAACATGAAACGAGCCGTGTTACGGATACGACGGTAGCCGTCCGCTACTCGTTTTAGGATTTCGTCAGATACGGTCATTTCGCCCGTGTAATCTGTCGCAGCCACCCAAAGACGAATAATGTCAGCACCTAATGTTTCCATCACTTTTTGTGGTGAAACAACGTTACCCAGGGACTTAGACATCTTACGACCGTCACCATCTACCGTGAAACCGTGTGTTAGAACACCTTTATATGGTGGTACACCGCGGATCGCGATCGATGTTTTCAACGATGATTGGAACCAACCACGGTGCTGATCCGAACCTTCAAGGTAAAGATCCGCTGGGAAGCTTAGCTCGTCGCGTTGATCGATCACTGAGTAGTGCGTCACACCCGAGTCGAACCATACATCTAGCGTGTCGGTTACCTTGCTGTACTTATCAGCCTCATCACCTAGTAGCTCTGCTGGGTCTAGATCGAACCATGCATCCATACCGACTTCTTCGATACGTTTAGCCACTTCTTCAATTAGGCGTGGAGTCTCTGGGTGAAGTTCTTGTGTTTCTTTGTTGATGAACAGGGCAATTGGTACACCCCACGTACGCTGACGCGATACACACCAGTCCGGACTGTTGTTCAACATACCTTCCATGCGGTTTTGACCCCATGCAGGCGTCCATTTCACACCTTTCACGGCTTCTTTGGCATCGTCTAGTAGACCTTTCTCATCCATGCTAATAAACCATTGTGGTGTCGCACGGAAGATCAAAGGTGTTTTAGTACGCCAGCAGTGTGGGTAGCTGTGGAAAATCTTAGATTGGAACACTAGGGCATTATTACGGCCTAGGGCTTCTAGTACAGCGTCGTCAACTTTGTACACGTGCATACCCGCGAACTCACCTGCTGCTTCTGAGTAAACACCGTTGTCTTGTACTAGGTTGATGGTACCGATACCGTTCGCACGACCAACGTTAAAGTCGTCTACACCGTGGTCAGGTGCCGTGTGTACACAACCTGTACCGGCATCTGCTGTCACGTGCTCACCCAGTAGAACTGGGATGTCACGTTCCATAAATGGGTGGTTAAGCACAAGACCACCAAGATCTGCGCCCACAACACGACCCACGATACGGTAGTTTTCTTGACCGTAACGCTTCATGATGCCTTCGACCATATCTTCAGCAAACACTAGACGCTCTTTACCCGCGCCCATGTCTACTTCAACTAGCGCATAGTTGAACTCTGGGTGAATCGATACCGCCTGGCTCGCTGGTAGTGTCCAAGGTGTTGTGGTCCAGATAACAACGGAGACTTTACCTTCGCCTTCTACATCAGAGAATTTGCCAAGGAACGCGGCTTCGTCTTGCGGTGCGTAACGCACATCTAGCGACAAGGAGGTTTTATCTTGGTATTCCACTTCCGCTTCCGCTAGTGCAGAGCCACCCACCACACTCCAGTAAACTGGCTTGAAGCCTTTTACTAGGTGGCCGTTTTCCGCGATCTTGCCCAGTGAACGCACGATGTTCGCTTCCGTCACGAAGTTCATCGTTAGGTATGGGTTTTCCCAGTCGCCCATCACACCTAGGCGGATAAAGTCTTTCTTCTGCTCTTCTACTTGCGAGTAAGCGTACTCACGGCATTTTGCGCGGAAGTCTTTGAACGATACTTTATCGCCCGCTTTACCGATCATTTGCTCAACTTTGTGCTCGATCGGCAGACCGTGACAGTCCCAACCAGGAATGTATGGCGCATCGAATCCACTTACGGTTTTAGATTTAACAATAATGTCTTTGAGGATTTTGTTAACCGCGTGACCAATGTGAATACTGCCGTTGGCATATGGAGGGCCATCATGAAGAATAAAAGATTTACGGCCTTTGCTTACTGCTCGTACTTTGTTGTACAAGTCCATATCTTGCCAGCGTTTAAGCATTGCTGGCTCACGTTTTGCCAAATCACCGCGCATTGGAAAGGCAGTATCTGGCAAATTCAGCGTTGATTTGTAATCACTCATGGTTATTCGATTTATCCTCAAAGATCATCGGTCACTGATTGGAAAAGAAACGTAGCGCTTCTTCTTTATCACATTGAATTTGTTTTTCTAGTTCTTCCAAACCGCTCATTTTGCGCTCTGGTCGAATAAAGTGGCGGAATGTCACCTCTAGGTAACGGGTGTACAAGTTGCCACTGAAATTAAATAGATGCACCTCAAGGATTGGCGTCTTGCCATCCACTGTTGGGCGAACTCCGATGTTGGCCACACCGGAATATTCTTGACCGTCCACTGGCACGGTTACAGCATACACGCCTGACAAGGCAGGCGTGACACCTTTTAAAAACACATTGGCGGTTGGGAAACCCAAACGACGCGCTAATTGCTGTCCGCCCACCACTCGGCCACCCATAGTAATCGGATGGCCCATCATAGCTTCTGCTGACACCATATCACCTTGATTTAGGCATTGTCTCACTAGCGAGCTACTGATGCGCGAACCTTCCCCATTTAGAATGGAAGACGTACTTTCCACATCAAAACCGTGCTGTGAACCAAAGGCTTCTAGATAATCAAAATTACCTTGTCGATCACAGCCAAAGCGGAAGTCATCACCGACAACCAAATGCTTCACGCCTAAACCGTCATGCAGCACTTGCTGGCAAAAAGCATTGGCGTCTAAATTACGCAGGCGACTGTTAAATGGCATACACAACACATAGTCAATGCCATGTTTGGACAGCAGTGCCACCTTGTCACGCAATCGCGATAAACGCCCTGGCGCATCCTGCGGTGCGAAAAATTCGCGCGGCTGCGGCTCAAAGATCATAATCCCAGACGGCGCTTGATAGTGCTCTGCTAACGACTTCACTCGGTTCAGGATCGCCTGATGCCCAAGATGTACGCCGTCAAAATTACCAATTGTGAGCACGCCATTACGTTGCGCTGCTTGGATATTGTGAATACCCCGAACCAGTTCCATATCACCTCGTACCGGCATAAAACCTATTAGCCGCTGAAAAAATAACCGCGATTATATAGCACTCCCCCTCGCAAAGGTAGGGAGCAAGCCCATCACAACCTAATCTTGAGCGCGTAAATGACGCATTCTTAGGCCACCCAATAGCAAACCTACGCCATACGCCAACACACCAACACCCACCACCAGCAGCATATGCTGCACACGCTGCCAACTAGAGATCTCTGTCCAAGCGATATTCAAGCTGTGATAAAACCATAGCCACGCCAACAACAGCGCAGAGCCAAGCAGCAACACCCGCAACATCAACCACCATTGTTTCGAGAAACGATGGCTGCCATCACGGTGCAGGCCAATCCACAATAGTAAAGCATTCAAGCCTGCCGAAAGACTGGTCGCCAGCGCCAAGCCAACATGCCCCAATGGCCAGACCAAGATCAGGTTAAACACCATATTCGCCACCATGGCGATCAAACCAACTTTCACCGGCGTTTTGGTGTCCTGGCGCGAATAGTAACCAGGCGCCAACACTTTAATCAGCATCATAAACACCAAACCAACAGAATAGGCCTGCAAACTCATGGCCGCCATATCAACATCGTGCGCCGTCAACTCACCGCGATAAAACACGGTGGCGAGAATAGGCTTCGCCAAAATACACAATGCTAACGCCGAAGGTACCGCAATCAACAACAACAAACGCAATCCCCAATCCAAGGTGCTAGCAAAGCGCTCCGCAGATTGGCTGGAGTGGCTACGGGACAAGGACGGCAAGATCACGGTACTGATGGCGATAGCAAAGATCCCTAGAGGTAACTCATATAAACGATCAGAAAGGTACAGCCAAGTAATACTGCCGGTCTCCAACAATGACGCCAGAACCGTATCGAGCAACAGGTTAATCTGCCCCACTGAAACACCGAATAACGCAGGTCCCATCAGCAGCAGAATGCGCTTCACACCAGGATGGGAGAAACCTACTTTCGGTCGTGGTAGTAACTTTAGACGTGCTAGAAAGGGCACCTGGAACAACAGCTGTACTAGACCTGCAGCAAACACCCCCCACGCGATGCTTAATTCCGCTTGCCCAGCACTGGTCGCAAAACCAAGTGTCGCCACCAACAACGAAATATTTAAGAAGATTGGCGTGATCGCGGGCACGCCGTATTGACCATGAGCGTTTAGAATTCCGCCCGCCAAGGCGGTTAACGAAATAAACAGCAAATACGGGAAAGTAATGGTCAGTAGATGAGAGGCCAGCGCCAATTGCCCTGCGTTATCAGCAAAGCCTGGTGCAAATACATACACCACCCAAGGTGACGCCGCCATAAACACTGCCGTCACAGCCAACAACACTAAGGTTAACGACCCAGTCACTGCAGACACCAGTTCGCGCACCGCATCATGCCCTTGATTGACACGATAATCACTCAGTACCGGCACAAAAGCCTGAGCAAACGCGCCTTCGGCAAACAGGCGCCGGAAGAAGTTGGGGATCTTAAATGCCACATAAAAGGCGTCGGCACCAGCGCTCGCCCCCAAGACATAAGCCAATGCTGCATCGCGCGCTAATCCAAGGATTCGCGAAGCGAATGTACAAATAGAAACCAGCAATCCAGAGCGCAAAAGTGATCGGGATTTAATCAATTGGGAGTCTGACATAAGATCATGTTCTAACGATAAATTTGAGCAAGAATAGCATTTAGCTGATGCTCAAACAGCCAAAAAATGTACTTTTCCAGAGTAATTATGTGTGTTTGGGGTTGTAGCAAAGCCAAAAGCTGGTAAAATCCGCCGCGAGATTTTCAAGTTAAACTTGACATTCACAGGCGATACAACAGTCCGTTGTGTCGTTATAATTATTGAAAGATTGAAGGAGCCAGACTGTGGCAAACTCCGCCGGTTCAAAAAAACGTGCGCGCCAGGCGATCAAGCATCGCGCTCACAACGGTAGCCTGCGCTCTATGGTGCGCACATACTTGAAAAAAGTAGATGCAGCTATTGAAGCAGGTAACAAAGAAGAAGCTCAAGCAGCATACGTAGTAGCGACATCTAAGCTAGACAAAGCTGCTGACAAAGGCCTATATCACAAAAACAAAGCAGCTCGTCATAAGAGCCGCTTGAGTGCTAAAATCAAAGCACTGGCCTAATCCCATAAAAAAACCGGCTTATGCCGGTTTTTTTATGTCTGTTGTTAACTGAGTGCCAGCACTCAGTTAAACAGTAGGAATAGCCATACCACACCCGCCAAACTCAAGCTCAGCATCACCGCCGCCGAACCTAAATCCTTTGCACGGCCTGACAACTCATGCTTCTCATCACTGATGCGATCCACTACCGCTTCAATGCTGGAGTTGATGGTTTCCACCACCAACACCAAACCTACTGAGAAAATCATCAGCGCTTTTTCCAGCGCCGAATCACCTAACCATAGGGCCAAGGGCAGTGCCACTAAAAACAGCCACACTTCCTGACGGAAAGCCGCTTCATAACGCCATTGTGCGCGCAGCCCTTGATAAGAATAACGCGTTGCATCCAGCACACGCTCTAATCCAACTTTACCTGGCTTTGCCATGTGTAAACCTTTCCTCTAATTAACCACTAAGTCATCGCGGTGAATCAGTTCAGGCTCGCCTTCATAACCTAAGATACCAGCACGCTCTGTCGACGGCTTACCAAGCAACTTAAGCGTTTCCGCGATACTGTAGTTAACCAAGCCTCGCGCCACGATACGGCCGCTCTGATCCACACACATCACCATGTCACCACGAGAGAAAGTGCCTTCTGCATCCTTAACACCGACTGGCAGCAAACTCGTGCCAGACTGACGCAGTGCACGTACCGCACCATCGTCTAGGATCAGGGTACCACGACTCTTTAGGTGACCCGCTAACCATTGTTTACGCGCTGACAAGCGGTCATGCTCTGGCTGCAACCAAGTACCGATATTCTCACCGATGGCTACACGCAGAATCACACTGCCCTCACGTCCCGATGCAATCACCGTATGCGCCCCAGAACGGGCAGCCAGACGCGCTGCACGCACCTTGGTCAACATACCGCCTGTCCCCAACACCCCAGCACCACCGCTGGCCATTGCGTCTAAGCTTTCATCCCCTGCCGAAGCATGCGAGATTAATGTTGCATCTTTATGATCACGAGGGTTTTTATCATACAAACCTTTTTGATCCGTTAAGATAATCAGCGCATCCGCTTCCACTAGGTTCGCGACCAAAGCACCTAAGGTATCGTTATCGCCAAAGCGGATCTCATCGGTTACAACGGTGTCGTTCTCATTAATAATGGGTACAACACCTAGGTTTAATAGCGTACGCAAGGAAGATCGAGCGTTTAAGTAACGGCGACGGTTGGACAAATCCTCATGGGTTAACAGGATTTGCGCAGTGCACAGGCCATGTACTTCAAAGTGAGATTCGTAAACGCCCACCAGCTCCATCTGACCAACGGCCGCTGCAGCTTGAAGTTCGTTTACCTGGGTCGGTCGAGTAGAGAAGCCTAGGCGTTTCATACCAGCGGCAATGGAACCCGAAGACACCAACACCACTTCCTTGCCCTGAGCGCGAAGCTGCGCAATCTGAGCCACCCATAGACCAATGTTTGCAACATCGAGACCTTGGCCATCGTTCGTCAACAAAGCACTGCCTATCTTCACAACCACTCGCTGAGCGGATGCAATCTTCTCTCTCATTTCCATTTACTGCTTATCTCACTAAAAGTTAACGAACGTATTCCACGTCCACATCGTAATCGTCATCATCAAAGTCATCGTCGTCATCTTGCGCTGCACGACGGCGGTTAGCGCGTAATAGACGGATACGCTCACGACCTTCTTCATCGATGAGATCACGGATAGCTTTTTCTTCTGCTTGCGCAGCTTCATCATTGGCTAGATTTTCACGCATTTCATCCAATGCGGTCATCAAGTCAAGACACAAGATTTCGGTACCTTCTGCGGCAATCGCAGAAATACGGTAAGTGCGACCTTCCCAACCCAGCGCATCAATCACGGCTTGGCAACGTTCTTCACGCTCGTCTTC
Source organism: Marinomonas sp. HM11-D (assembly GCF_057626615.1). Lineage (NCBI taxonomy): Bacteria > Pseudomonadati > Pseudomonadota > Gammaproteobacteria > Oceanospirillales > Oceanospirillaceae > Marinomonas > Marinomonas sp. HM11-D. The sequence continues at coordinate 9,852 of NZ_JBMMKT010000009.1, forward strand.
TGGCACCATATCCAATTTGTTCAACACCAACCAACGATCACGCTTCTCCGCCAAAGTTGGCGAGAACTCATGAAGCTCGTTGACAGCAATCACTGCCGCTTGCGCTGGTGTAATTTCATCCCACGGCGCCATATCAACGATGTGCAACAAGATTCGGTTACGCACCAAGTGCTTCAAGAAACGGATACCTAGACCGGCACCTTCCGCTGCACCTTCGATAATCCCAGGAATGTCGGCAATAACGAAACTCTGGTGTTTCTTAACTTTTACCACACCCAAGTTTGGCACCAAGGTCGTGAACGGGTAATCCGCCACTTTTGGCTTAGCAGACGATACCGAACGGATAAACGTCGACTTACCTGCGTTTGGCAAACCTAATAGACCCACGTCCGCCAACACTTTCATTTCCAACTTAAGGTTACGCTCTTCACCTTCCGTACCCTTGGTCGTTTGACGCGGCGCACGGTTAGTACTGGATTTAAAGCGCGTGTTACCTAAACCTTTGTGACCACCTTGAGCCACTTTAAGACGCTGGCCAGGAGCGACCAAGTCACCTAGTGTTTCGCCAGTGTCTTCATCGATCACTGTCGTACCCACTGGCACTTTAACTTCAAGGTCTTCACCTTTAGAACCCGTCATATCACGGCCCATACCACCTTGGCCGTTTTCCGCGATGTACTTTTTGGTAAAGCGGAAGTCAATCAGGGTATTCAGGGAATCATCTGCCACCAAATACACGCTACCGCCGTCACCACCATCGCCGCCGTCTGGGCCACCTTTCGCGACAAATTTTTCTCGCCAGAAGCTCAAACAGCCGTTACCACCTTTACCTGCGCGAACGTAAATCGTGGCTTCATCAACAAATTTCACAAAATCACCTCTTAGGTGCGTTATCAGAACTCAGTGGCACTGATTATAGGATTTTTCCAAAAAAAAAGCCCCGCGTTGCGGAGCTCTTTTTTGTGATTCGCGAAGCGATTAAGCAGCAGCTACGACAGAAACTGTACGACGCTTGAACTTACCTTTAACTTCGAATTTCACTTGACCTTCAGCAACAGCGAATAGAGTGTGGTCTTTACCAACACGTACGCCTTCACCAGCGTGGAATTCAGTACCACGTTGACGAACTAGAATGTTACCTGGTACAACAACTTGGCCGCCAAAGCGTTTAACACCTAAGCGTTTCGACTGACTGTCGCGACCGTTTTTAGTACTACCACCAGCTTTTTTGTGAGCCATGATTTACTCCTAAATATTGAATCTGTAAACGCTTAATTAGTTAATACCAGTGATTTTCACTTCTGTGAACCACTGACGGTGACCTTGGCGTTTCATAGAGTGTTTACGACGACGGAATTTCAAGATTTTAACTTTGTCGCCACGGCCGTGAGCAACAACTTCAGCTGTTACTTTCGCGCCTTCAACAACTGGAGCGCCAACTTTAACGTCGTCGCCGTTGCTTACAAGAAGAACTTCAGCAAACTCAACAGCAGAACCAGCTTCAACAGCTAGTTTTTCAACTTTAAGAGTTTGACCTTCCTGTACACGGTATTGCTTACCGCCTGTTTTGATCACTGCAAACATTTATCTATCTCCAAATGAATTTGCCCGGCTACTGGATTGTATTTGACCTACTTCTAGTGGCTTGTAAATGCATGCCATTCAAAGACTTACACTTCACCATATGATAGGGAGCAAAAATGTGGGCAAATCGGACGCCGAATTGTACAAAAGAGAACCAGCAAACACAACCCAAATCACACTCTGAACAGTATTTTTACGGTTTTGGGTTGACCCCGTGTGGGAGCTTACCTAGCATGGACGCCTCTTGCTGTTCAGCTTGACTATTTTTTAGCTTCGGAAGTTCCATGCAATCTACTAATTTTCATGACGTGGTGGCCGATGAATTCGGTCAGGTAAACGACTACATTGTTTCGCAACTTAAGAGCGAAATCCCTCTCATCGAGCAAATTGGTTACTACATTATCAGCAATGGCGGTAAACGTTTACGCCCATTGATGGTACTACTAGCCGCTCGCGCCGCACAGCCGAGTACTGGTCTAACAGCATCTACTTTAAGCAACGCTGTAAAAATGGCCTCAATCATTGAGTTCATCCATACCGCTACGCTACTGCATGATGACGTGGTCGATGAGTCCGATATGCGTCGCGGCAAAAAAACCGCCAATGAAGAATGGGGCAATGCTCCGAGCGTACTAGTCGGTGACTTCCTCTACACGCGCGCGTTCCAAATCATGGTGGATGTAGGCAGCTTCCAGTGCATGGAAATCCTATCTGGCACAACTAACATCATTTCCGAAGGTGAAGTGCAGCAGTTAATCAACTGTGGCGATCCAGACACCACCGAAGAAAGCTACATCAAGGTCATCCAATACAAAACTGCAAAACTGTTTGAAGGTGCGGCTTTGTGTGGTGCCGTCGTCGCAGAAGCCAGCATCGAGCATCAAGAAGCATTACGCCAATACGGCATGTATGTAGGCACCGCGTTCCAGCTGATTGATGACGTGATGGACTATGTCTCTACCGCAGAAGAAATGGGTAAGAGCGTCGGCGACGATTTGGCAGAAGGCAAACCAACGCTACCACTAATCTTCACCATGAAGCACGGCACCGATGAAGCCAAAGCACGCGTTCGTTCCGCCATCGAAACAGGCGGCCTTGACCACCTAGATGCCATCTTGGCTGACGTACGTGATTGTGGCGCCATCGAATACACGGAAAACGAAGCAAAGAAACAAGCAGAACTGGCGATTGCCGCCATCGCTTGCTTACCCGACACGGATTACAAACAAGCCTTGGTCAGCCTTGCCAACGCTGCGGTTAACCGCCGTAACTGATGACAAAGTCCGAGTGCGCCAGCGCTCGGACGCCCTCTTCCCCACGCTCTATAATCGCTCGTACCAATTCAGCGGTTTCATTTGGGAACTGCATCATAAAGCAGTGATCGCCCTGCACTTCAATAAAATGTAAATTTGGATTCAGCGTTTGCGCCAAGCGATAGGACGCTTGGAACATCTCATGGGTATCCGTACCCCACAGTACGAACGTGGGAGTGGTGATGCCTTCTAGAGATTGCCATAAGGTTCGCGGTGAACTGCCAAATACAGCAGCCTCCAACCATGGCGGACAGTTGAGTTCACGCTCACCTTGATCATTATCATGAGTCGATGCTGTGACGAAGTCTGCTAGGCAACGCTCTTGCCAACCGATAAAAGCACCACGACTACGCAAGCTATCCATCACCTCATCAGAATTAGCCCAATGAGTGCGACGACGTTCGGTTTGGCGTACCAATAAAGACTTACGTGCTTTTTCATGGGGATCCAGCGCCATCAGTTGCGCAATCATTTCCGGCGGATAAAAAGCTGGATCCAACAAAATATTCTTTTGAAACAAATTCGGTTCACGGGCACTCATTAATAGGGTCATACAACCGCCAAAACTATGACCTAAGCCAACGAGAGTGGACCAATCGTGCTGTTCGCGTTGCTGCATTAACAGCGCCTGAAAGCGCTCTGAAGAGCGTTCCCAACCGACAAACTGCTCCCCTGCGGGAGATAAGCCATGCCCCGCCGCATCTTGCAACATCAGATTATCTTGCCCGACGATGCCTTCGAGCAAAGCATCGTAACTGCGTACTGCAAAGCCATTGCCATGCAGGAAGTGTAAGGTTCGGGGGGCGTCATTGAGCAAATGTAAGTGAACGGATAACTCCCCATCCGATACCGATAAGTTTTTTTGTTGGTAGGTAATTCTGCTCACTTTCGCTCCTATCCTGTCGTGATACCGCTTCGAAATCCCTCTAAAACAAGGGGCTTTTATGCTAACCCTTCGGCTTCATCTGTGTAAATTTTGTCTTTTTGTTACGTAAATAGACAAAAAAAACGTACTTTTACCGACTCTGAATTGGTTTTTTTCCGCACAAACATTCATATTACTTCCCCGAACCGATATAATCCCATGGATTTTCATACTGCTAACTGGACCACACGCTCAATTGCTTAGGTAAATACATGAGTGGTGGATATAGGACTATAATGACTACAGCTTCATCGTTTGATAAAGACGAACTTTTAAAGTGCGGCAACGGCGAAATGTTCGGCGCAGGTAACGCTCAGCTACCTGTTGGCAACATGCTAATGCTAGACCGAATCACCCACATCTCTACTGAAGGCGGTGCGTTCGGAAAAGGTGAAATCATTGCTGAATTGGATATCACCCCAGACCTTTGGTTCTTTGAATGCCACTTCCCTGGCGATCCAGTGATGCCAGGTTGTTTAGGTCTTGATGCTATGTGGCAACTTGTTGGCTTCTTCCTAGGTTGGAAAGGCAACAAAGGTCGCGGTCGTGCATTGGGCTCTGGTGAAGTGAAATTCACAGGACAAATTCTGCCTACCGCTAAGAAAGTAACGTTCCACATTAACCTGAAGCGCGTAATCGAACGCAAGCTTGTAATGGGCATTGCTGACGGAAGTGTGTCTGTAGATGGTCGAGAGATTTACACGGCGAAAGACCTACGTGTAGGCTTGTTCACATCCACAGATAACTTCTAAAAGATTAAGAGTATAAGAGGCACATTAGTTATGCGTCGTGTAGTTGTAACTGGCCTGGGCATTGTTAGCTGCCTTGGCAATGACAAACAGACAGTTCTTGAGTCCCTACGTGAAGGCCGTTCAGGCATCCGTTTCGCGGAAGACTACAAAGAAAAAGGTTTCCGTAGTCACGTTTGTGGTCGTATCGACCTAGACGATTCTGAAATCGACCGTAAAGTACGTCGTTTCATGGGCGACGCGGCAACTTACGCTTACGTATCTATGCAGCAAGCGATTGCTGACTCAGGTCTAGGCGAAGACCAAGTTTCTAACATCCGCACAGGTTTGATCGCTGGTTCTGGCGGCGCTTCGGCGAAAAACCTAGTGGAATCTGCTGACACACTACGCGAAAAAGGCGTTAAGCGTGTTGGTCCATACCGTGTTACTCAAACCATGGGTAGTACAGTATCTGCGTGTCTTGCGACACCATTCAAAATCAAAGGCGTGAACTACTCGATCACTTCGGCTTGTTCTACCAGTGCACACTGTATCGGTAACGCAATGGAGCTTATCCAACTAGGTAAGCAAGACGTTGTGTTCGCAGGTGGCGGCGAAGAAGAAAGCTGGACGCAAACCTGTATGTTCGATGCCATGGGTGCTTTGTCTTCTAAGTACAACGACACTCCAGAAAAAGCTTCTCGTGCTTACGATGCCAACCGTGACGGTTTCGTTATCGCTGGCGGTGGCGGTATTCTAGTACTTGAAGAACTAGAACACGCTAAAGCACGTGGCGCGAAAATCTACGCTGAAGTCGTAGGTTACGGCGCAACATCTGACGGCTACGACATGGTAGCGCCATCAGGTGAAGGTGCGGTTCGCTGTATGCAAATGGCTATGAGCACTGTTGATGGCAAGATCGACTACATCAACACGCACGGTACAAGTACACCAGCAGGTGACATGAAAGAGCTACAAGCGGTGCGCGAAGCATTCGGTTCTGAGATCCCAGCGATCAGCTCTACTAAGTCTCTATCTGGTCACTCTCTAGGTGCAGCGGGTGTTCACGAAGCAATCTACAGCTTGCTAATGATGGAAAACAACTTCATCGTTGCGTCTGCAAACATTGACGAGCTAGACCCAGCAGCGGGCGACATTCCGGTAGCGGTAACACGCCAAGACGACGTGAACCTACAGTACGTGATGTCTAACAGCTTCGGTTTCGGTGGCACTAACGCCAGCCTAGTATTCAAAAAATACGAAGGTTAATCGCAAGCACTAGCAAGCGATTTCCAGATCAAAAAAAACCGCACTCTGTGCGGTTTTTTTATGGCTTAAAGAAAGTCCCGAGATTAAGGATGCTTACGCATAGTAGTGCGCATCCAAGTCTCCATCTCTTCGTGGATCTGGTTGGTGTCTTTATCAGCTACGTCAATCAAAGGACCAATCACTACTGTGATGGTGCCAGGGTAACGGCGCCACGTACGACCTGGCCAAACGTGTCCAGCATTATGCACGATCGGCAAAATCGGCGCTTTCGCAGAAGACGCCAACATGGCAGCGCCCTTGTTAAAGTCACGCTCTTTACCCGGCAAGGTGCGCGTCCCTTCAGGGAAGATCAGCACTGAGCGACCCGCTTGGATACGCTCTTTACCCTGTTTCAGAATTTGCTTTAGAGCACCGGCACGCTTAGCACGATCAATAGCGATCGGCTGTACCATACGCAAGCCCCAGCCAAAGAATGGGATCGATAGCAGCTCTTTCTTTAACACCGTTGAGATTGGCGTTTTCAACACCTGCAGCAAGTAGGTTTCCCACTCACTTTGGTGATTGGCGGCAACGACCACGGGTGTATCTTTACCCGGTAAGTTTTCTCGACCAATCACCTCTATCTTCACACCCACGACAACGCGGAACAAAAACAGCAGGATGTGGTTATGAACGTTCAATACTGGCTGACGCCAACTAGGCGGTAGCATCCACGCAATCAGCGGTGCTAACAGACCAGTGAAGCCAGTTAGCAAACCGTAGCATACTGCAAACAATAACGAGCCAATTAAGGCTCGTAGCGAATTCCGAGGTTTCATAAAGCGCTTACTCCGTATTCATTCGGCCGATTACAGGCCACGCTCTTGCTTTTGAATCAGTGGGTTGGCGTACATACGTAGCACCGTTTCACGCAATTCTTCTGGACAAGTCGCCATGTACTCATCAAATACAGAGTCGCCACTTGGCTCCCCATTTAGCACCTTCAGTGCCGCTTTATTGGTGGACTGAATCGCGTACGAACCAATAATCTGACGATCGACTTCCGCCACCATATCGTCCGGGGTGGCACAGTTGTGATCAATGACATCGCCAAAGGTGACAATGACTTTGCCTTTGCGGCCAACAATACCTTTGCGGATACTGTCGATGTCTTCAAACTCGGCTTTCTGATACGAGCCCGTGGTGGATTTCTGATGTAACTCACGAGCTTTATCAAAGGCACACGGATCGTATTCATAAGAAATCGATACTGGCACGATTTTCAGATTTTGCATGGCATCAGGAAAAGCCACTTTTTGCTTTTTCTGACTCATGTAGAACATCTTGATGATCGCAGGATCAGTTTGATCAAGGCCATCTTTGGCGCGACCTTCTTTTTGAGCGATCCAAATATTGCAGTGTTCTTGCGTCAGAGAATGGGTAATGTAATCCGACAGCTGACCAAACGCCGCCATCATCTCACGCACCCCATTCACTGAACGCTTAACGATAAAACTCTTATTCAGACGCATTAGGTCTGACACGAATGGACGGCGCAACAAGTTATCACCAATCGCAATACGTACCGTCGCCAAACCATTGAGATACAAGCCATAGTTCACAAACGCTGGATCCATGGCGATATCGCGGTGGTTGGATAGGAACAAGTAGCCTTCATTTTTGGCAAGCTTCTCAATCCCACGGTATTCCACATTGCTGGTGGTGGTTTTGATCATACGTTCCATGTAGTCGGCCACTTGCATCTGGAATGCGTGCACATCATTTATTTTGCGCACTTCCTTTTGCAATACGTGCTTAACGACCATCGCTAAGAATCCACGTGTCCACTGTGGCCATTTAGTAAATTTAAAGCCGACAATCGTGTCGATAAAGTCGGGGGTATTTACCAAATTTTGTAACACCCCGGCGACCTCATCGTCGTTGTAAGGGCGTATGTCATGAAACTGATCCATTGAACTGTCCATTCAGGTTGAAATTATCGTTATGGTTATAGAGTACAAATCTCGAAGCCCGCTTCTTCTAACATGGCTTTGTTAGAAGTTGCTGTGACCACGGCTGTACTTTCATTCTCTTTTGTTAAGTAAAGCTTAGCGACGCGTTTTAAATCGTCGACTGTTACCGCCAGTACACCCGCTCGGAACGCTTCGCGGTAGGCTTGGGTACGGTTATGCAATTGCTGGAAGAAGTCACTCTGCGCTTCCCCAGCCGGTGAACTTGGTTTATCCATCGAACCAATCACACCTAGAATCGCTTCTTCTAAGGCATCGTAAGCATGCTCGGTTGACAACAACCATTCAATCGACGCATCGAAATCCGCCAGTGTTTCTAGTAAACGTGGGTCACGGTACGAGTAGAAACGGAACGCGCCACAGCTGGCATCGAAGGTTGCTCCACCACCGTAGGCGCCACCTTGTTCACGAATCGCTCGGTGTAAGAAGCCATTACGTAGGAAGCCACCTAACACGGTGAGTACTGGCACATCTGAGTGTTCGCCAGAAACCGACTTATAAGCCTTGGCACAGAAGCTCACTTGCGTCGCCGTTACCCAAGCTTGTTTGACGTTCTTATCGATCGCAGGCAATGAGAAGTGTGATACCTGCTCATGGTTCGCTACACTTTTCCAAGCTGGCGTAATCGCCTCAAGTAGCGCGTCTTTATGATGTGGCTCAGCGACCAACAACACTTGTTTTGCCGCGCCAGCAAGCTTAGCGTGAATAGATTCTAACGTTGCACATAGCGCCGTCATAGCATTTGCATCAGCTTTTAGTGCATCATCCAGCGCAATCACCTCACGGATGCCACTCATGCCGCCCCACGCTTCTTGTTGCGCAGACAAACCCGACATACCACTGGATGCGGCACTCATCGCTAAAGAGTGACCTTGACCAGTGATCGAGCGTTCACGGCGAGCACGGCGCTGGGCGATCAACTCTTTGATACGACCCGTTTCATCAAAACGCACATTATTAAAGGTCTGCGCCATCAATTCAGTCATCGCTTGAGCATTTGGCACCAGCGCTTTAGAGCTTAAGACAAAGTAACCATTCACACGCTGCTTATCAATCAGCACTGGACGAATCGAAGACGATGCCCCTAAACCACCACAGACTTGCGCTTGGCGTGACTGGATCGCTAGGTAATCCTGCTCACCTACCCCTAATTCCGTCACCAAGTAGCAGTACAGCGGTAAATGCTGGGTTTCTTGTTCCGTCAAAGCTGGAAGTTCTGTCACCAGCTGCTGGTACACTAGGCCGTTAGTACCTTGCGGGTAGAAGGTAATCGGCAGGCTTTGCGTCACGTTTTCATTTTCGTATTCAGGCAAACGAGCAGGCACATCGTCTAAGCCAACTTTCGGCAAGATGCTCATATCATCGATTTGCTCTTGGCGTGCTTTCAACGCTTGACTACGCTCGACAATATGCTGTTTTTGTTCCTCACTTAGACCTGCTTTGATTTTGCTTAAGCGATCTTTCTCTGCTTGGTTACGGCGCGCTTCTAAGGCTTCGTCTGGGCTCAGCGTCAGCGTCACACGGTGAGCATTGGATAGCAGCAAGTCACGCACCAGTGTTGGGATGTAGTCTTTGTGCAGTACTTTTTCACGCATGCTCTCGATCACAGGATCAAGATCCAGCTGAGCGATCACATCACCTTGGTGAACCGCCGTTGACAGCGCAGAAAGAATCAATTGCAAACCGTATGGGTAGCTGTCACCACCAATTTCACGCTGGCTTAACTCAAGTTGATGCAGCTGAGCTTCCACCATCTCTTGGTCAACGCCATTTTCGGCAATCTCTTCTAGTGTTTTCAGTACCAGCGCCTCCACCTGCGCGGCGTTTTCACGCTTCACACCTTCAAGGCCACACATAAAACTCATTTCTTTGTTGCTGTCTTCCAAGCCACACATGGGCGACGGTGAAGCGCCTAGCTCAGAGTTTTCTAACACGCGACGCAATGGCGATGCGGAGTTATCAAGTAGCACACTGGATAGCAGTTGCGCTTCAAACTGTTGCGCTAGATCGATGCTTTCACCCAACAACCAGCCCACCACAACATGACTGCCATCTTCTTTGGCTTCGTCAGTTGCGTAACCTTCTTCGACGCGCACCGGTGAGAAGTAACGCTTGGCGTTTGGTACGCTCACTTGATCGTCTAGACGCTCGAAACGGCTCAGTACCTTGCTTTCAAATTCTGCTTGCAGCTCGTCTGCTGGAATATCACCAAAGGTCATGAATACCGCATTCGACGGGTGGTAATGCTTACGGTAGAAGGCCATCAAATCGTCGTAGGACAAATCTGGAATATCGGTTGGCTCACCGCCTGAGTTAAAGTGGTAAGTATTGCTTGGGCAAAGGTATTTGGTCAGTGCTTGCCATAGAACAGAAGTTGGCGAGCTCATGGCACCTTTCATCTCGTTAAAAACCACACCCTTAAAGGTCAGTTCTGACTCGGGATTGGTTGGCTCAGCAAACTCTAAACGGTGACCTTCTTGGGAAAAGTCTAACGGATCTAAGCGCGAGAAGAACACCGCATCTAGGTAAACATCCAAAAGATTGCGGAAGTCTTTTTTGTTCTTGCTGGCAAATGGGTAGGCGGTCCAATCCGATGAAGTAAAAGCGTTCATAAAGGTGTTCAATGAACGGCGAATCATCATAAAGAAGGGGTCGCGCACTGGGAAACGCTCAGAGCCACAAAGTACCGTGTGTTCGAGAATGTGCGCTACGCCTGTTGAATCCGTTGGTACGGTTTTCAACCCCACCAAAAATACGTTTTCGTCGTTGTCAGAAGCAATATGAAAATGTTTGGCGCCCGTTACCTTGTGCTCATACTCCTGTACCGTCACATTCAGCGCTTCAATAAATTCACTGCGAATGGCGGTAAACGCTGGGTGATGTGCGTTCTTCATGGTCATAAATTACCCCTGTTAAAATCGTTTTCTATTACTAGAATCATTGGGCGTTATCGCCCTAATCTCAAGCAATAAAGCGTGTGAATTATATCAAGAATGTGGTTTTATCGGCACAGATAGTCGCCGCCACTGGCTTAACGTTTTTGGTGTCGTTCCCAATTTTCCAAACGCGCTTTTTCACTCTTACGAAATAACACGTACACAGCGCCTAAACCACCATGGTGTCGTTGCGCACTATGAAACGCCATCACATCGTCCAAGTCACGTAGCCATTTGTTAATAAAGCTTTTGATCGTCGCTTGATCTAATGGATCTGGCGTACGGTCGCCTTTGCCATGAACAATGATGCCCACACGGATATCGTGACGCATACAGTCTTCGACGAACTGAAATACCTCTAGGCGTGCCTGTTCAACCGTACGACGGTGTAAATCGAGACGTGACTCAATCCCGTACTTGCCCTGACGCAGGCGTTTAAAGACACCGTCTTGCACACCGTCTTTTTTGTATTCCAGCATGTCATCTGGATCAACACGCTCCACATAGTCCTTCGACAAGTGGTTACGGTCTTCTACCTTGGCCAGCAGCGCTGCCTTTTGGCGCTCAGCAAAGTCCACCCCACCCTGTTTTTTACCAAGGTAGACCTCGGTCTTCTTCAGTGGTCGAATGCCCTGCACTTCTTCTGCGAACAAAGAGAAATCATCATCCTCTTGCATACGTTACCTCAAACTCTGTCCCCTACAGTCTAGGACACATAAACACAGAAAAGGCTCCCGAAGGAGCCTAATCAAGCTGTAGGGGTAGATCAAACCTTGCTGTATGCCTATCAGATTAGCGCAATACACAAGGTTTTCAAACGAAATTACAGCTTACAAAACAACAACTTAGAACGGAATATCATCATCAAAGTCATCAAAGCTTGGTGCAGGCTGTTGTGGCTTAGCTGGCTCTGGTGCTTTAGGCTGTGCTGGCGCTTGCTGCGGCTGGTTGCCCCAGCTACCAAATGATTGTGGTTGCGCTGGTTGTTGACCGAAACCACCACCTTGCTGTGGCGCTTGGCCGTAACCTTGTGGTTCAGCCGGAGCCGCACCGTAACCGCCTTGCTGTGGTGCATTACCGTAGCCACCTTGAGCTCCGTAACCACCTTGCTGTGGTGCTTGTTGACCACCGAAGTCACCGCCTTGTGGGCCATCCGCACGACCGTCTAGCAGTTGCATTTCGTTGGCAACGATTTCCGTTGTGTAACGCTTAATGCCATCTTTTTCCCATTCGCGCGTACGTAGCGAACCTTCTACGTAAACTTTTGAACCTTTCTTGATAAAGTCGCCAGCGATTTGACCTAGACGGTAGTTACCACGGTCCATAAAGGCGACTCGGTGCCATTCAGTACGTTCTTGCATTTGACCGGTTTGACGATCACGCCAGCTTTCAGTTGTTGCCAGGCTCACGTTAGCAACCGCTGCGCCAGATGGCATGTAGCGTACTTCTGCGTCGCTACCAGCGTTACCAATGATGATGACTTTGTTGATTCCACGTGCCATGACGTTACTCCAATAAGTTCAATAAAGCGTTTACTTGACCTGCGGCGCGATACGCTGCAGCGCCTCTTTGTCGAGTTGTTTCTTGTTTACTTTCAGATAAGCGGTTTGCTCATCGGTAAAAATCTGTACATCTTCCACTCCTTGGATTTTCAAAAGTTGCTGAGTCAGCTGTTGCACTTCCTGCGCACTGTGCGCGGCAACACTAAATGCCATACTAGACACTTGCTGTGGTGCGGGTTGCATTGCACTGACCAGTGCCCATGCTAACCAAACACAACCGATCACCGTAAATAGCACGGTCACGGATGTATGTTGCAGTAACCAACCACCGCCGGCACCACCGATAAAGGCGCCCATAAACTGGTGTGTGGAAAACACGCCCATGGCGGTACCACGGTAGCCTACCGGAGCCAGTTTACTGATCACCGATGGTAATGTCGCTTCTAATGTGTTGAATGCCACAAAGAACAAACACACAGCCAGCGCAAATAACCATAGCTGCGACGACCATTCCATTAAGATCGTCGTCGCACCAATGACGGCAATCACTAAGGTCAGCACCTGCTTCATCTTGCCCTTACCTTCTGCGGCAATGATCAGTGGCAGCATCAAAACAAACGCGCCCCCCATCACTAACAGGTACAAGATACTGTGCTTACCCAAGGATAACCCGTAACGATGAATCAAAAGACTCGGAATCGCAACAAACAATGCCGTTAAACTTGCGTGTAATAGCAGCACACTGATGTTCAAAAAGCGTAAGCGGGCGTCTTTTAGCACACCGCTTAACGCCGTTAGACTAGGTGTGGTGTCACGGCGGAAAGTATGTTGTGTCTGATTTGGTACGGCCCAAATAATCAACGCCATGCCTACAATAGAGAAGCTAAACGACAGATAGAACAAGCCCGACAAACCCAGCCATTGATATAGTATTGGGCCAAGGATCAGTGACAACATAAACGAAGCACCGATGCTGATACCGACGCTAGCCATGGCTTTGGTACGGTTCTGTTCTTTGGTTACATCGCTCAGTAACGCCATCAAGGTACTGGCAATCGCGCCAGCGCCTTGGATCGCCCGACCAAAGATTAAGGTCATAATGCTATCGGCATTGGCACAAATCACACTGCCTAAGGCAAACAGTACTAAACCAAAAATAATCACCCGCTTGCGGCCGACTTTATCGGACATCATGCCCATGGGTATTTGCAATGAGGCTTGGGTAAAACCATAGATACCAATCGCTGCGCCAATTAAAGCGGCGTCCGCTCCATCAAGGCCATCAGCAGCGACACTGATAACAGGCATAATCAGAAACAAGCCCAACATGCGAAACAGATATACCATCGCGAGGGCTAAAACTGAGCGGCGTTCAATGACATCCATAGTTGCTACTACTTGCGTATTTAGAGGTGATTGTTGAAAGATCGCAGATTTTACTAAAATTCCCGTTGAAGCTCTATTTTAACTACTGTAAAAATAGACAGTTATTCTATTTTGAATGACATTTTCCTTGGTTGCATTACATTTTGGAGACTCATGGACACTATTACCCTTCGCGGAGCGCGGACCCACAATCTTAAAAACATCGATTTGGACATTCCTCGCGACAAGCTGGTGGTGATTACCGGACTATCAGGGTCAGGCAAATCATCGCTGGCATTTGATACCTTGTACGCCGAAGGCCAACGTCGTTACGTCGAGTCCCTCTCGACTTACGCACGCCAGTTCTTGTCCATGATGGAAAAGCCCGATATCGATCATATCGAAGGCTTGTCTCCAGCGATTTCCATTGAGCAAAAGTCGACGTCACATAACCCGCGTTCGACCGTCGGTACCATTACCGAAGTGTACGACTACCTGCGTTTGTTGTTTGCCCGTGCTGGCCAACCACGCTGTCCAGATCATGGCGAGCCGTTGGAAGCACAGACCATCAGCCAAATGGTCGATAAGGTGCTATCGCTACCAGAAGAAAGCAAAATGATGATGCTGGCGCCGATTATTAAAGATCGCAAAGGCGAGCATTTGCACACCATCAGCGAGCTGCTGTCAAAAGGCTTTGTCCGTGCCCGCATCAATGGCATTGTCGTCGACCTAGACGATGCACCGGCACTGGAGAAAAACAAAAAGCATACGATTGAAGTGGTGATTGACCGTTTCAAAGTCCGCTCAGACCTGCAATTGCGTTTGGCGGAATCGTTTGAGACTTGTTTATCCTTGTCGGATGGCATTGCCAAAGTCATCAACATGGACGATGAAAGCGATGAGCTGGTGTTCTCCAGTAAATTTGCCTGTCCTGTGTGTGGCTACGCCATTACTGAACTGGAGCCTCGTCTATTCTCCTTCAATAACCCGAATGGTGCCTGTCAGACCTGTGACGGTTTGGGCACACAGCAAGCCTTTGATGCTGATCGTGTGATTCAAGATGAGAATCTGACCCTAGGCGAAGGCGCAATCCGTGGTTGGGGACGTCGTAGTATTTTCTACTTCCAACAATTGCATGCCTTAGCCAACTTCTATGGCTTTGATATTGATTCAAAATTCAAAGACATTCCGCTGGAATACCAAGACATCATTCTAAATGGTTCTGGCAAAGACAAGATCGACTTCGTTTATATCAATGAACGTGGCGATAAGATGATCCGCTCCCACGCCTTTGAAGGCGTACTGCCGAATCTTAACCGTCGCTACCATGAAACTGAATCAGACAGTGTCCGAGACGATCTATCCCAGTACATCAGCACCAAGCCTTGTTCATCCTGTCATGGTACACGTTTAAACAAAGCCGCACGAAATGTATTCATTGCCAGTGAAACGCTACCCGATATTGTTAAAAAGCCCATCGCGGAGTGTTTGCAATACTTTGAAGACCTTAAGCTTGCAGGTGCAAAAGGTGAAATCGCGGAGAAGATCTTAAAAGAGATTCGCGACCGCTTAAGCTTCTTAGTAAACGTTGGTTTGGATTATCTGACACTGGATCGTAAAGCGGATTCACTGTCGGGTGGTGAAGCACAGCGGATTCGTCTTGCCAGCCAAATTGGCGCAGGGCTTGTGGGCGTTATGTACATTCTGGATGAGCCGTCGATCGGACTGCACCAGCGTGATAACGAACGCTTAATCAGTACCCTGACGCGTTTACGTGATCTGGGCAATACCGTGATTGTGGTGGAACACGATGAAGATGCGATTCGTGTGGCAGACCACCTCATTGATATCGGCCCTGGTGCCGGCGTACACGGTGGACAAGTGATTGCCTCAGGCACACCGCAAGACATTATGGATTGTGAAGCCTCTATCACTGGCCAATACTTAACGGGTAAACGTAAGATTGAAGTACCAGCACTGCGTCACCAAGCCACACAAGGTAAGCAGCTAACGCTGCATGGGGCGAAGGGTAACAACCTAAATGATGTCACCTTAAAAATTCCAGTGGGTGTAATGACTTGCGTTACCGGCGTATCAGGTTCAGGTAAATCAACCTTAATCAATGGCACTCTGTTCCCATTGGCGGCGACGGCATTAAACGGTGCGACCACATTGACCGCAGCCCCACATGAGAAAATTGAAGGTTTAGAGCATTTCGATAAATGTGTTGATATCGACCAAAGCCCAATCGGTCGTACGCCACGCTCTAACCCAGCGACTTATACTGGAATTTTCACACCAATGCGTGAGCTGTTTGCCGCGACACAAGAAGCACGCTCTCGTGGTTATAAACCGGGCCGCTTCTCGTTTAACGTCAAAGGTGGACGCTGTGAAGCCTGTCAAGGTGATGGCGTTATCAAGGTCGAGATGCACTTCTTGCCAGATGTGTATGTCCCTTGTGATGTGTGTAAAGGTCATCGCTACAACCGTGAGACGCTAGAAATCACTTACAAAGGCAAAAACATTCACGAATGTTTGGAAATGACGATCGAAGAAGCCCGTGAATTCTTTGATCCAGTACCTTCGATTGCTCGCAAACTACAAACATTGATTGATGTGGGGCTTGGCTACATTCGTTTAGGGCAAGCCGCAACGACTCTGTCTGGTGGTGAAGCGCAACGTGTGAAACTGGCGAAAGAATTATCGAAACGTGATACCGGTAAAACCCTATATATCCTAGACGAGCCTACTACAGGCCTGCACTTTGCCGATATCGAGTTATTGCTATCGGTACTGCATCGCCTACGCGATCACGGCAACACTATCGTAGTCATTGAACATAACTTGGACGTGATTAAGACTGCCGATTGGATTGTCGATCTGGGGCCAGAAGGGGGCAGCGGGGGTGGTTACATCATTGCCGAAGGTACACCGGAAAAAGTCGCTGAACATGAGACTTCTCATACGGCACGCTTCTTAAAGCCAATGCTTTGATCTGTGATGTTAGTCCTGCATTAAAAAAGGAGCCAATGGCTCCTTTTTTAATATCTGTGGTTCTTAGCGCTAAATGTACAAAGCAAACGACAGATGCAAAAAAGCCGAGCTTATGGCTCGGCTTTTTTTAAGCAAATGCTGTATTACTCAGCGTCTGCAGCTTCCGCAACTGGACGATCAACCAGTTCAACGTAAGCCATAGGTGCATTGTCACCTGCGCGGAAGCCGCATTTTAGGATGCGAACGTAACCACCAGGACGACCTTGGTAACGAGGACCAAGCTCAGAGAACAATTTACCTACTGCATCTTTGCTACGAGTACGTGCAAAGGCTAGGCGACGATTCGCAACCGAATCTTCTTTCGCCAATGTGATCAAAGGCTCAGCAACGCGACGAAGTTCTTTGGCTTTCGGCAACGTAGTCTTAATAACTTCGTGCTCGAATAGAGAAGCAGCCATGTTTTTGAACATCGCTTTGCGATGAGAGCTAGTACGGTTTAAGTGACGTCCACTCTTACGATGACGCATTATATATTCCTTACCAAACTACGGTGGTCAGGGAACAATGATCTAGCGAGCTAGAACTTTGCTATCGTCTTTCAAACTAGCTGGTGGCCAGTTTTCTAGACGCATTCCCAAAGACAGACCGCGCTGTGCTAAAACATCTTTAATTTCAGTTAATGATTTCTTACCTAGGTTAGGCGTTTTAAGTAGCTCAACCTCTGTACGCTGAATCAAATCACCGATGTAGTAGATGTTTTCTGCTTTCAGACAGTTAGCACTGCGAACGGTTAGCTCAAGATCATCAACCGGGCGTAGCAAAATCGGATCAATCTCATCCTCTTCTTCTTCTACAACTGTTTCGCTTTCGCTTTCTAGGGCGACAAATACCGCGATCTGTTGTTGTAGAATAGTCGCCGCACGACGAATTGCTTCTTCAGCGTCGATAGTACCGTTAGACTCGATGTCAATGACAAGTTTGTCTAGGTCAGTACGCTGCTCTACACGAGCATTCTCTACGCTGTACGCAACACGGCGAACAGGACTGAAAGAGGCATCCAGCTGCAAGCGACCGATTGGACGAGTCTCATCGTCGCTAGCAACACGAGCGTCAGCAGGCTCATAACCACGACCACGTGCTACCTTGATCTGCATGTTTAGTTCAGCAGTATCATCAAGGTGACAGATAACATGATCTGGGTTAGAAATCTCAGCATCAGAAACAAGTTGGATATCACCAGCTGTTACGACACCAGGACCTTTCTTACTTAGTGTTAGAGTTGCTTCATCTTGCCCGTGTAGAGCGATCGCAACTCCTTTTAGGTTAAGAAGAATTTCAATAACGTCTTCTTTTACCCCTTCAATCGCACTGTATTCATGCAATACACCGTCGATTTCTACTTCGACAATTGCACAACCAGGCATAGAAGACAAAAGGATACGACGCAACGCGTTGCCCAAAGTGTGACCAAAACCACGTTCTAGTGGCTGTAGCGTCACTTTGGCACGTGATTGGCCTAGCTCTTGTACTTCGATGTTGCGTGGGGTTAACAATTCGCTCACTGAACGCTGCATAGATCCACCTATTTCTTAATCCTAACCATCTAGCTATTACTTAGAGTAAAGCTCGACGATTAGGTTCTCATTAATTTCAGCTGATAAATCGGCACGCTCTGGAGCAGCTTTGTAAGTTGCTTCCAATTTAGTTGAATCAACTTCGATCCAGTGGATCGGCGCACGATTTTTAGATAGCTCTAGTGCGTTTTGTACACGCAACTGCTTCTTAGCTTTTTCACGGATAGACACAACATCACCAGCTTTAACCTGGAAAGATGCGATGTTAACCGCTTCGCCGTTTACTAGGATAGCCTTGTGGCCAACTAGCTGGCGAGCTTCCGCACGTGTAGAGCCGAAGCCTGCACGGTAAACTACGTTGTCTAGGCGTGACTCAAGAAGTTGCAGAAGGTTTTCACCAGTTGCACCTTTGATGCGAGCAGCTTCTTTGTAGTAGTTGCGGAATTGTTTTTCAAGAATGCCGTAGATACGACGAACTTTTTGTTTTTCACGTAGCTGTAGACCGTAATCAGAAAGACGACCACGACGTGCACCGTGCACACCAGGAACTGTTTCTGCTTTACATTTTGATTCTAAAGCGCGTGAGCCACTTTTAAGTTGTAAGTCTGTGCCTTCACGACGAGACAGTTTACAAGTAGGACCTAAATAACGAGCCATGTGTCTGTCTCCTCTTAAACGCGACGTTTCTTAGGCGGACGGCAACCGTTGTGCGGAATTGGCGTCACGTCTGTGATGTTATTGATGCGCAGACCTAGTGCATTTAATGCACGAACTGCGGATTCACGACCAGGACCAGGGCCCTTGATCATTACGTCAACGTTCTTAAGACCGAATTCTTGCGCAACAGCACCTGCACGTTCCGCAGCAACCTGTGCAGCGAAAGGAGTACTTTTACGAGAACCACGGAAACCTGAACCACCCGCAGTCGCCCAAGACAAAGCGTTGCCTTGGCGATCAGTGATAGTCACGATCGTGTTGTTGAAAGACGCATGTACGTGAGCAACACCGTCGACGACCGTCTTTTTGACTTTTTTCTTGGTATTGCGCGTTGCTGGCTTAGCCATATTGCACTTTTCCTAAATCTAATGCTCAGCTCTAGCAGACTTAATGCACTAGAGCGAAACGCGTTGAATTACTTACGAATTGGCTTACGAGGGCCTTTTCGTGTACGAGCGTTCGTTTTGGTACGTTGACCACGAACTGGTAAGCTGCGGCGGTGACGGATACCACGGTTACAGCCTAAGTCCATCAAACGTTTGATAGACATGCTGACTTCACGGCGGAGGTCACCCTCTACAGTAAACTTAGCAACTTCGCCACGTAGACGGTCTAGCACTTCATCGCTTAGAGAACCGATTTTAGCGGTTTCTTCGATACCTGCAGCTTGGCAGATTTCTTTTGAGCGAGTGCGACCGATCCCGAAGATGTAAGTTAGAGAAATGACCGCATGTTTATTGTCAGGAATATTGACACCGGCTATACGGGCCATTCACTTTACTCCGTTGTTATGGATGAATTACTTCATCACTTTGCTTTCATGAGGGTGGAGGATTATGCCAGCATAGCGGACAAAAATCAACCACCCTCCCATCATCGAATAATCTAGCTATTAGCCTTGACGTTGTTTGTGACGAGGCTCAGAACAGATCACTCGAACTGAACCGTTACGACGAACGATTTTACAGTTACGACAGATTTTCTTTACAGATGCACGTACTTTCATGTTCAACTCCAACCTATGCTTAACGCATTAGGCCATTTGGACCATATCCAGTCAGATTAGACTTTTTCATTAATGATTCGTATTGATGACTCATTAAGTGACTTTGTACTTGAGACATGAAGTCCATCACTACGACAACTACGATCAACATCGAAGTACCGCCGAAGTAGAAAGGAACATTCCATGCTACGACAAAGAACTGAGGCATCAATGACACTAGCGTGATATACAATGCACCGAATAGCGTCAAACGAGTCATAACACCGTCGATATATCGAGCTGTATGGTCGCCTGGACGAATGCCCGGCAAAAACGCACCGGACTTTTTCAAGTTATCTGCCACATCTTTAGGGTTGAACACCAGCGCTGTATAAAAGAAGCAAAAGAAAACAATTGCTATCGCAAACAACAGCACATATAGCGGTTGCCCAGGAGCTAGAGCCAATGAAATATTTTGCAACCATTCCATTCCTTCACCTTGACCGAACCATTGGCCGATCGAAGCAGGGAAAAGAAGAATACTAGAAGCGAAGATTGGCGGAATTACACCAGCCATGTTCACCTTTAGTGGCAAATGACTCTTTTGTGCGGCAAACACCTTTTTGCCCTGCTGACGCTTGGCATAGTTGACAGTAATACGGCGCTGACCGCGTTCAATAAAGACTACGAACGCGATGGTAGCGATTGCCAAAATACCAATCAAAAGCAGTGCAAGGATATTGATATCACCTTGACGGGCCGATTCAAATGAACGACCTAGAGCAGAAGGAAGACCTGCCACGATACCCGCAAAGATAAGGATCGAAATACCATTACCAATGCCTTTCTCAGTCACTTGCTCACCCAACCACATCAAGAACACTGTACCAGCCACTAGAGTCACCACTGCAACAGCGTAGAACTCTAAACCTGAGCTGAACGAGATACCTTGACTAGCTAGGCCGACTGCCATAGAAGCAGACTGAACAAGCGCAAGAAGAACCGTACCGTAACGAGTGTATTGGGTAATCTTACGACGTCCCGCTTCACCTTCTTTCTTAAGCTGCTCTAGTTGCGGACTCACCACTGTCAATAACTGCATAATGATCGAGGCAGAAATGTAGGGCAGGATACCTAGAGCAAAAATACTCATACGCTCCAATGCGCCGCCTGAGAATACGTTAAATAAACTCAGGATTGTGCCTTCGTTCTGGTCAAACAGTGCAGACAAACGATCTGGGTTAATGCCAGGTACCGGGATGTGTGCACCGATTCGATATACAATAATTGCTAGGAAAACAAAACGGATTCGAGCCCAAAGCTCGCCAAGTCCGCTTTGCATACCTGCTGGTAGTGAGCCACGCTTTGTCATCTATTCCTCGATCTTTCCGCCAGCTGCTTCGATCGCAGCACGAGCACCTTTAGTAACTTTAAGGCCACGTACAGTTACAGCTTTCTCGATAGAACCAGAAAGGATAACTTTCGCTGTCTTAATTTTGTCACCTAGGATGTCGGCAGCTTTAAGAGCAGCCAAATCTACAACTTCTGCATTCACTGCGGCTAGTTCGTTTAGACGAACTTCAGCTACATACTGAGCCTGACGTGAAGTGAAACCAAATTTTGGTAGACGACGCTGGATAGGCATCTGACCACCTTCAAAACCTGGTTTAACTGAGCCACCTGAACGAGACTTAAGACCTTTATGGCCACGACCGCCAGTTTTGCCCAAACCGCTACCAATACCGCGGCCTACACGTTTAGGAGCATGCTTGCTACCTTCGCCAGGGCGAATAGTATTTAGGAACATGTTACTCTCCTACCACTTTAACCATGTAATAAACTTTATTGATCATGCCACGAACTGAAGGAGTATCTTCTAGCTCACGAACTTGACCGATCTTTTTAAGACCCAAGCCTTTAACTGTTTCACGGTGCTTTGGAAGACGACCGATTGGGCTACGAGTCAGTTGTACTGAGATGGTTTTGTTAGCCATTTCACATTACCCCAAAATTTGATCGACAGACTTACCGCGTTTTGCAGCGATTTGCTCAGGTGCACGCATGTCAGCCAAACCTTTGATCGTTGCGCGAACAACGTTTACAGGGTTAGTTGAACCGTAGCATTTAGCTAGTACGTTGTGAACGCCAGCGATTTCTAGAACCGCACGCATTGCACCACCCGCGATTACACCAGTACCTTGAGAAGCTGGTTGCATGTACACTTTAGATGCACCGTGAACCGCTTTAACTGGGTATTGTAGTGTGTCGCCATCAAGAGCTACGCTTACCATGTTGCGGCGAGCTTGCTCCATTGCTTTTTGGATAGCTTGAGGAACTTCACGTGCTTTACCACGACCGAAGCCCACTTTACCGTTACCATCACCAACTACTGTCAAAGCAGTGAAAGAGAAGATACGACCACCCTTAACTACTTTAGCAACGCGGTTTACTTGTACTAGCTTCTCTTGTAGATCGCTAGTTTGTTGTTCGTTAACTGCCATTTGCTACCCCTTAGAACTCTAGACCAGCTTCACGCGCAGCATCAGCTAGCGCTTGAACGCGACCGTGGTATTTGAAGCCAGAACGATCGAAAGCAACAGCAGTGATGCCCGCTTCTTTAGCACGTTCAGCAATAAGTGCACCCACTTTAGCCGCTGCATCTTTGTTACCAGTCGCAGAAGAACGTAGGCTCGCATCTAGAGTAGAAGCGCTTGCTAGCACCTTGCTACCACATGGCGAAATAACTTGCGCATACATGTGACGTGGCGTGCGATTTACAGTAAGACGGTTCGCACCTAGGTCACGAATATGCAAACGCGTGCGGCGAGCACGACGAATTCGAGATTGTTTCTTAGTGTTCATTAATGCTTACCTACTACTTTTTCTTAGCTTCTTTACGGCGAACAACTTCGTCAGCATAGCGAACACCCTTGCCTTTGTATGGCTCTGGTGGACGGAAGCCGCGAACTTCAGCAGCCGCTTGACCTAGCGCTTGCTTGTCGATACCGCGAAGAACGATTTCAGTTTGAGATGCACACTCAGCAGTAATGCCTTCTGGCAACTCGTAATCTACTGGGTGAGAGAAACCTAGAGCTAGGTTCAATACGTTACCTTTAACAGCAGCACGGTAACCTACACCTTGTAGTAGTAGACGTTTTTCAAAGCCTTGGCTAACACCAGTAACCATGTTGTTTACTAGGGCACGAGTAGTACCAGCTAGTGCACGGCTTTGTTTTGCACCATCACGTGCAGCAAAAGTAAGAACATTTTCTTCTTGCTTAACTTCAACGCTTGCGTGGACGTTAAACTCTAGAGCACCTTTACCGCCTTTGATAGCGATAGATTGGCCGTTTAGAGTAACTTCTACACCACTAGGAAGCGTCACAGGGCTTTTCGCAACTCGAGACATACTAACTCCTAGAATACCGTGCAGATTACTTCGCCACCAATACCAGCAGCACGAGCTGCACGATCAGTCATAACACCTTTAGAAGTAGATACGATTGCAACGCCTAGGCCTGCTTCTACTTTTGGTAGGTCTGCTGATGCTTTGTATTGACGCAAACTTGGACGAGAGACACGTTTGATCTCTTCGATAACTGGCTTACCTTCGAAGTATTTAAGTTCGATAGTAAGAGTAGGCTTAGTGCCTTCTTCAACGTTTACACTGCTTACATAACCTTCTTCGCGAAGAACGTTAGCAACAGATACCTTCATTTTTGATGAAGGCATAGACACAGTTGTTTTTGCAGCCAACTGTGCGTTACGGATACGTGTAAACATATCCGCAAGTGTATCTTGCATACTCATTTAAGAGCTCCTAATAGAAAAAACCATTGTGCAGCAAATAGAGCTCGCGCATAGTACACAGCAGCGAGCGGAATGTCCAGTATTTGGACACCCCCTCACTGCAATGTATTATGATAGTGCTCTACTTGCTTACCAACTAGCTTTCTTCAAGCCTGGTACGTCACCGCGCATCGCTGCTTCACGTAGCTTGATACGAGACAAGCCGAAGCGACGGAATACGCCGTGTGGACGACCAGTAACCTGACAACGGTTACGCTGGCGTGAAGAAGATGAATCGCGTGGAAGCGCTTGCAGTTTAAGCGTTGCTTCCCACTTTTCATCGTCCGATGCATTAACGTCGTTAATGATCGCTTTTAGAGCAGCACGCTTTTCAGCGTACTTAGCTACTAATTTTGTGCGCTTAGCTTCGCGTTGAATCATTGATACTTTAGCCATGATTCCTACCTCTTATTTCTTGAATGGGAAACTAAAGGCGGCTAGCAAAGCACGACCTTCTTCGTCGGTACGAGCAGTTGTTGTGATTGTGATATCAAGACCACGTACACGATCAACTTTATCGTAATCGATTTCTGGGAAGATGATCTGCTCTTTAACACCCATGCTGTAGTTACCGCGTCCGTCAAATGACTTCGGGTTCAAACCACGGAAGTCACGGATACGTGGGATAGCTACGTCAACCAAACGGTCGAAGAAGTCCCACATACGGTCGCCACGTAGAGTAACTTTACAACCGATCGGGTAACCGTCACGGATTTTGAAGCCTGCAACAGATTTGCGTGCTTTCGTTACTACAACTTTTTGGCCGCTAAGTGCTGTAAGATCATTTACCGCATTTTCAAGAAGTTTCTTGTCTGCGATAGCTTCACCAACACCCATGTTCAACGTAATTTTAGTGATTTTTGGCACTTCCATTACATTTGCGTAGCCGAACTGTTCAGTCAGTTTTGCTACAACTTGATCTTTATAAACTTGCTTAAGTCTCGCCATGGCTATAAATTCTCGCTCTTAGGCGTCGATCGCTTCACTGTTAGATTTGAAAACACGTACTTTAGTACCGTCTTCATTCACTTTAAAGCCGACGCGATCCGCTTTACCAGTAGCATTGTTAAAAATGGCTACGTTTGAAACCTGGATAGGTGCTTCTTTTTCAACGATACCGCCAGTCGTACCCTTCATTGGGTTTGGCTTCTCATGTTTCTTGACCATATTGATGCCAGAAACAATTACGCGGTTCTCGTCTACTACTTTAACAACTTTGCCGCGTTTGCCTTTGTCTTTACCAGCAATTACTACGACTTCATCGTCACGTTTGATTTTACGCATATTCGGTCCCCTAACTCTTACAGCACTTCTGGTGCAAGAGAAACAATTTTCATGAATTGCTCTGTACGCAACTCACGTGTCACAGGGCCAAAGATACGTGTACCAATCGGCGCGCCAGATGCGTTCAATAGAACCGCTGAGTTTACATCAAAACGGATCACTGAGCCATCAGGACGACGCACACCTTTCTTAGTTCGAACGACAACAGCGTTCATAACTTGGCCTTTCTTAACACGACCACGTGGGATCGCTTCTTTAACTGTGACTTTAATAACGTCACCAATTGTAGCATAACGACGATGTGAGCCACCCAGTACTTTAATACACTGAACGCGCTTTGCGCCGCTGTTATCTGCTACATCAAGCATCGATTCTGTTTGAATCATTTCTGCTCTCCAATCAAATTAGATAACAAGTCTCATGAAGGAAGGAGCTGCTTATACAGCAGCTGCTTTCTCAACAACCTGAACCAGTTTCCAAGTTTTAGTTTTAGAGTAAGGACGTGTTTCAACAACCTTAACTGTATCACCAACTTGACACTCGTTGTTTTCATCATGAGCGTGTAGTTTAGATGAACGACGAACGAACTTACCGTATAGAGGGTGACGTTCAGTACGCTCAACTAGTACCACGATGGATTTATCCATCTTATCGCTAACTACTTTACCAGTAGCTGTACGAGCTTGACTTTCTACACTTGCCATCTTAGTTACCTGCCTTATCATTTAGCACGGTTTTAACACGTGCGATATTGCGGCGAACTTGCGAGAGCAAATGCGTTTGAGCCAACTGACCAGTGGCTTTCTGCATACGCAGAGTAAATTGCTCACGTAGTAGTTCGATCAACGTCTGCTGTAGCTCTGCTACAGACTTTTCTTGCAATTCTTTTGCTTTCATCTACATCACCGTACGCGTTACGAAAGTTGTAGCTAGAGGAAGCTTAGCTGCTGCTAGCGCGAAAGCTTCGCGAGCTAGAGATTCAGATACGCCCTCAACTTCATAAAGCATCTTACCTGGTTGGATTTGAGCCACCCAGTATTCTACGCTACCTTTACCTTTACCCTGACGCACTTCTAGAGGCTTCTGAGTAATTGGTTTATCTGGGAATACACGGATCCAAATTTTACCACCACGCTTGATGTGACGAGTCATTGCACGACGCGCCGCTTCAATTTGACGAGCGGTGATTCGACCACGTTCAGTCGATTTCAATCCGAATTCACCAAAGCTAACTTGGTTACCGCGAAGTGCTAGACCGCGGTTACGGCCTTTTTGCATCTTACGGAACTTAGTACGTTTCGGCTGTAACATTGACTACCCCCTACTTAGACTTCTTCTTCTGTGCGCCTTTATCAGCACGCACTTGTTCAATACCGCCCAAGATTTCGCCTTTGAAGATCCAAACTTTAACACCGATGATGCCGTAAGTTGTTAGAGCTTCATAAGTAGCGTAGTCGATGTCAGCGCGTAGAGTGTGTAGAGGCACACGACCTTCACGGTACCATTCTGCACGTGCGATTTCTGCACCGCCCAGACGACCACTTACCTGAACCTTGATACCTTTCGCGCCGGCACGCATAGCGTTTTGTACTGCACGCTTCATGGCACGACGGAACATAACACGACGCTCAAGTTGACCCGCAATGTTTTGCGCAACCAATTTAGCATCTAGTTCTGGTTTACGAATTTCTTCGATGTTGATGTGAACTGGAACACCCATCATTGCTGATACAGCGTTACGTAGTTTCTCAACATCTTCGCCTTTCTTACCAATCACGATGCCTGGACGAGCAGTGTGGATAGTAATACGAGCTGTTTGTGCAGGACGCTGGATCTCGATGCGAGAAACAGAAGCCTGAACAAGTTTGTCTTCTAGGTATTTACGTACCTGAAGATCGTTTAATAGTTGCTTAGAGTAGTTTTGGTTGTTCGCATACCAAGTAGAAGTATGGTCTTTAACTATCCCTAGGCGAATTCCAGTTGGATGAACCTTCTGACCCATTGGGTATCTCCTAATTAGTCAGCGACTTTAACTGTAATATGGCAACCGCGTTTGAAAATACGATCCGCACGGCCTTTAGCTCGAGCTTTGATACGTTTTAGAGTCATAGCCTCGTCAACGTAGATCGTAGATACACGCAAGTCATCGATATCAGCACCTTCGTTATGCTCAGCGTTCGCTACAGCAGACTCTAGTACTTTCTTGACAATTGCTGCCGCCTTTTTAGGACTGAACGCCAAAATGTTCAGTGCTTCGCTTACAGATTTGCCGCGGATTTGATCTGCTACCAAACGGGCCTTCTGCGCTGAGAGGCGAGCACCCTTCAATGAAGCGCTTACTTCACTCATGATTAATACCCCTTAATTACCGTTTGGCTTTCTTGTCCGCAGCGTGACCCTTGTAGGTACGGGTCGGAGCGAACTCACCCAATTTATGACCGACCATATCCTCAGATACTAGAACTGGGACGTGTTGGCGACCATTATGGACAGCGATAGTCAACCCTACGAATTCAGGGAAGATTGTAGAACGGCGCGACCAAGTTTTAATTGGACGACGGTCATTCTTTTCTACCGCAGCCTCTACCTTTTTCAACAAATGAAGGTCGATAAAAGGACCTTTTTTTAGTGAACGTGGCACAGTCGTTTCCTCTTATTACTTAGTACGACGACGTACAATAAGTTTATCAGTACGCTTGTTCTTACGAGTCTTATGACCTTTCGTAGGAACACCCCAAGGAGTAACTGGGTGACGACCACCTGAGCTACGACCTTCACCACCACCGTGTGGGTGGTCAACCGGGTTCATTGCCGCACCGCGAACTGTAGGACGAACACCGCGCCAGCGCTTAGCACCAGCTTTACCTAGAACACGTAGAGTGTGTTCAGAGTTAGATACTTCACCTAGAGTTGCACGACACTCAGTAAGAACTTTACGCATTTCGCCAGAACGTAGGCGAAGAGTTACGTAACGACCTTCACGAGCAACAAGCTGAGCAGAAGCACCAGCAGAACGTGCGATTTGCGCACCTTTACCTGGCTTAAGCTCGATACAGTGAACCACACTACCTACAGGGATGTTTTGCAAAGGCAAAGTGTTACCTGTTTTGATAGGGGCACTCGCACCGTTGGAAACAACAGAACCAGCTTCCATACCTTTGGAAGCGATAATGTAACGACGCTCACCATCAGCATATTTTACTAATGCAATGTGTGCAGAACGGTTTGGATCATATTCCAAACGTTCAACTACCGCTGGGATACCGTCTTTGTTACGACGGAAATCTACGATACGGTAATGCTGCTTATGACCACCACCTACGTGACGCGTAGTGATGCGACCGTTGTTGTTACGACCACCAGACTTGCTTTTTTTGTCTAGCAAAGGAGCGTATGGCGCACCTTTATGCAAGTCAGTGTTAACAACTTTAACAACGTGACGACGGCCTGCAGACGTTGGCTTACTTTTTACAACAGCCATTGACCTATCTCCCCTTATTCAGCGCCCAAGAAATCAATTTCTTGGCCTTCTGCCAAACGTACGTACGCTTTTTTAACGTCGCTACGCTTGCCTAGACCACGAACTGTGCGCTTTGTTTTACCTTTTTGGTTCAACGTACGAACAGATTCAACTTTGACTTCAAACAACGCTTCGATTGCTTGTTTAATCTCTGGTTTCGTCGCGTCTTTTACTACGCGGAATACGTACTGACCGTTACCTTCTGCAACGATAGTCGCTTTCTCAGAGATGTGTGGACCTAACAACACTTTATAAATGCGTTCGCCGATCATGCTAGTGCCTCCTCAACTTGTTTCAGAGCACCAACTGTCACCAACACTTTGTCGTATGCAATCAAGCTAACAGGGTCAACAGACGCTGCATCACGAACGTCAACGTTCGGAATGTTGCGAGCCGCTAGGAACAGGTTACCGTCTAGCTCTTGCGCTACTACTAGCGCGTTCTCAACATTCAATTCAGCCATTTTAGCTTTGAAAAGCTTAGTTTTTGGAGCTTCGATAGAAAGCTCTTCAACTACAACAAGACGGCCTTGACGAGCAAGCTCAGACCAGATGGTGCGCATTGCTGCACGATACATCTTCTTGTTTACTTTCTGAGAGTGGTCTTGAGGTTTAGCAGCGAAAGTTACGCCACCAGTACGCCATAGAGGACTACGGATTGTACCAGCACGAGCGCGGCCAGAACCCTTTTGACGCCATGGCTTTTTACCGCCACCGGCTACTTCAGAGCGAGTTTTCTGAGCACGAGAACCTTGGCGAGCACCAGCTAGGTATGCAGTAACAACCTGGTGAACTAGCGCTTCGTTGTATTCACGTGCGAAGGTTACGTCAGAAACTTCTACAGTTCCTTCTGCACCTGTTAGATTCAAGTTCATTGTCTACCCCTTAGCGAGCTTTAACTGCTGGTTGAACGATTACGTCACCATTTACAGCGCCAGGAACCGCACCTTTAACAAGGATAAGGTTACGCTCAGCATCAACGCGAACAACTTCTAGAGACTGAGTTGTTACTTGTGCAGCGCCCATGTGACCAGCCATCTTTTTGCCTTTCCAAACACGACCTGGTGTTTGACATTGACCGATGGAACCAGGAGCACGGTGAGACAATGAGTTACCGTGTGTAGCATCTTGCGTACGGAAGTTGTGACGTTTAACGCCACCTTGGAAACCTTTACCTTTAGATTGACCAGTTACGTCAACTTTAGTAATAGCTTCAAAATCCGCTACTGTTAGCTCGTCGCCAACATTGATTTCTTTTTCGTCACCAGAAAGGCGGAACTCCCACAAACCACGGCCCGCTTCAACGTTAGCTTTTGCAAAGTGACCTGCAGCTGCTTTGTTTACACGAGTTGCACGGCGAGTACCAACAGTTACTTGAACAGCTGAGTAGCCGTCAGTTTCTGCGTTTTTCACCTGTGTTACACGGTTCGGTTCAACCTCGATAACGGTTACTGGCACGGATACACCATCTTCGTTGAAGATACGTGTCATTCCGGCTTTACGTCCGACTAATTGAATAGCCATTTTATACCTCAATTGCCAGTTGTGTACGGGGCTATCACCCGCTACGGCTGATCATTCCAGATCATTCCACTAATGTGCTTAGGCCAACAAATTCTTGCTGGTTATCGCACCCCTAAAACTTTGGGGATTAACCCAAAGAAATTTGTACTTCCACGCCTGCCGCAAGATCTAGCTTCATTAGAGCGTCAACAGTTTTTTCTGTTGGCTCAACGATGTCTAGAACACGTTTGTGTGTACGGATTTCGTATTGATCACGCGCATCTTTGTTTACGTGTGGAGAAATCAGTACTGTGTAACGTTCTTTGCGAGTAGGAAGTGGAATTGGACCACGTACTTGAGCACCAGTGCGCTTAGCAGTGTCCACAATCTCTTGCGTTGAAGCATCAATCAGACGGTGATCGAAAGCTTTCAAACGAATACGGATTTTTTGGCTTTGCATTTCCAACTCCAAATACTATGTTCAGATAAGTCTTCTGTACAGAATTTGACTTACCATCCTTATTTAAGGACGGCGAATGTTAGCCGCTTTAAAATTGGTTGTCAAGTAACCAATTTTAAAAACAGCCCTCATAAAAAAAGGCCGCTCAATGAGCGGCCTTTTTTACTCAGTTACTTATAACTTTTGTCTAAACAAAAATTATTTAAGAACTTTAGCAACTACACCAGCACCTACTGTACGGCCACCTTCACGGATCGCGAAACGTAGACCTTCGTCCATCGCGATTGGGTGAATTAGAGTAACAGTCATCTGGATGTTGTCACCAGGCATAACCATCTCTACGCCTTCTGGAAGTTCACAAGAACCAGTTACGTCAGTTGTACGGAAGTAGAACTGTGGACGGTAACCTTTGAAGAATGGAGTGTGACGACCACCTTCATCTTTAGAAAGTACGTATACTTCCGCTTGGAACTCAGTGTGAGGAGTGATAGAACCTGGCTTAGCTAGTACTTGACCACGTTGAACTTCGTCACGCTTAGTACCACGTAGAAGGATACCACAGTTCTCACCAGCACGACCTTCGTCTAGAAGCTTACGGAACATCTCAACGCCAGTACAAGTTGTTTTAGTAGTATCTTTGATACCAACGATTTCAACTTCTTCACCAACTTTAACGATACCGCGCTCTACACGACCAGTAACTACTGTACCACGACCTTGGATAGAGAATACGTCCTCGATAGGCATGATGAATGCACCGTCGATTGCACGCTCTGGCTCTGGGATGTAAGTGTCTAGAGTTTCAACTAGTTTCTTAACCGCAGTAGTACCCATTTCGTTGTCGTCTTCGCCGTTCAACGCCATTAGGGCAGAACCTGGGATGATTGGAGTGTCATCACCTGGGAAGTCGTACTCAGATAGTAGATCACGTAGTTCCATTTCTACTAGCTCTAGCATCTCTGCGTATTCTTCAGTGTCAGCACCGCCACAGTCTTCAGCTAGAAGGTCTGCTTTGTTTAGGAATACAACGATGTAAGGTACACCTACCTGACGAGAAAGAAGGATGTGCTCACGAGTTTGTGGCATTGGACCGTCAGTCGCACCACATACTAGGATCGCGCCGTCCATCTGAGCAGCACCAGTGATCATGTTCTTAACATAATCGGCGTGTCCAGGACAGTCTACGTGTGCGTAGTGACGATCGTGAGAATCGTACTCTACGTGAGAAGTAGAGATTGTGATACCACGCTCACGCTCTTCTGGAGCGTTATCGATACCGTCAAACGCTACAGCTGTACCGCCGAATACTTCTGCACATACGCGAGTAAGTGCTGCTGTTAGGGTAGTTTTACCGTGGTCAACGTGACCGATTGTACCAACGTTAACGTGTGGTTTACTACGTTCGAACTTTGCTTTTGCCATGATACATACACCTTATGATTAGTAAGTATGATGATTAAATTTCAATTTTTGATGATCGCGTCTGCCACACTAGCTGGCGCTTCAGCGTATTTCAGGAATTCCATTGCATAACTTGCACGCCCTTGCGACAAACTACGCACATCCGTTGCATAACCAAACATCTCGCCTAATGGCACTTCCGCTCGGATAATCTTACCAGATGGGGAATCTTCCATCCCCTGAACAAGTCCACGACGACGATTCAAGTCACCCATCACGTCACCCATGTACTCCTCAGGAGTTACAACTTCTACCTTCATCACAGGCTCAAGAACACAAGGATCTGCATCCGCAGCACCTTTCTTTAAACCTTGAGAAGCTGCAATTTTAAAGGCCATTTCATTAGAGTCAACATCATGGTAAGAACCATCGAACAATACCACTTTCAACCCAAGTAATGGGTAACCAGCGATAACACCGTTCTTCATTTGCTCTGAAATACCCTTTTCGACAGCTGGGATGTATTCCTTCGGAATAGCACCACCGACAACCTCATTCACAAATTCCAAACCTTCTTTTTCGGTTGGAACCAGCTTCATAACAACGTGACCGTACTGTCCTCGGCCACCAGATTGCCGCACAAATTTGTGGTTAACTTCCACTTCTTTGCGAATTTTTTCTCGGTACGATACCTGCGGCTTACCAATGTTAGCGTCAACTTTAAATTCACGCTTCATACGATCCACAAGAATCTCTAGGTGAAGCTCACCCATACCTGAAATAATGGTTTGACCTGTTTCCTCATGAGTTTCAACACGGAAAGACGGATCTTCCTGCGCTAACTTCCCAAGAGCAATGGCCATTTTATCTTGATCCGCTTGAGATTTAGGCTCAACTGCCACAGAAATTACTGGCTCTGGGAACTCCATACGCTCTAGGACAACAATATCTTTGCCATCACACAGCGTATCCCCAGTAGTAACGTCTTTCATCCCAATCAAAGCCGCGATATCGCCTGCGCGCACTTCTTTGATTTCATCTCGGTTATTGGCGTGCATCTGCACCATACGGCCGACGCGCTCGCGCTTATGTTTTACCGAGTTATATACCGCATCACCTGAAATCAGGACGCCAGAGTATACACGAATGAAAGTTAAAGTACCTACGAACGGATCAGTCGCGATTTTGAATGCCAACGATGCAAAAGGAGCATCATCATCCGCTTCACGCGTCACAACAGTCTCAGCATCTTCTAGAGTGCCTTCGATCGCCTTAACTTCTAGCGGTGACGGTAGGTATTCTACCACTGCATCCAGTACTGCTTGTACGCCTTTGTTTTTAAACGCAGAACCACAAGTTACCAATACAATTTCGTTAGCCAGTGTACGTGCACGCAAACCTGCTTTGATATCCTCAACAGACAACTCACCTTCTTCAAGGTACTTATCCATCAACTCATCATTCGCTTCAGCTGCGGCCTCAACCATTTTTTCACGCCACTCTTCAGCAACGTCAACCAACTCTGCAGGAATGTCTTCCAAGGTATAAGTCATACCCTGATCTTCTTCATTCCACATGATGGCTTTCATCAATAGCAAATCTACAACACCCGAGAAGTTCTCCTCGGCGCCGATGTTGATTTGAATTGGCACTGCAGTCGCGCCTAAGCGCTCTTTAAGTTGTCGAACAACACTAAAGTAGTCCGCACCTGTACGGTCCATCTTATTGACGAACACCATACGTGGCACTTCATATTTATTTGCTTGACGCCATACAGTTTCAGTTTGAGGCTGTACACCAGATGATCCACACAGCACCACTACCGCACCATCTAATACACGCAAAGAACGCTCTACCTCGATGGTAAAGTCTACGTGCCCAGGGGTGTCGATGATGTTGATACGGTGTTGATCAAACTGCTGACTCATCCCACTCCAGAAGCAAGTCGTTGCTGCTGAAGTGATCGTGATACCACGCTCTTGTTCCTGTTCCATCCAGTCCATGGTGGCAGCACCATCATGGACTTCACCGATCTTATGAGAAAGACCGGTGTAGAACAGAACACGCTCAGTAGTAGTCGTCTTACCCGCATCAACGTGCGCACAAATACCGATGTTGCGGTAACGATTGATGGGTGTCTTACGTGCCACTTAAGCTTCTCCGGATGATTAGAAACGGTAGTGAGAGAACGCTTTGTTCGCTTCAGCCATACGGTGAACGTCTTCACGTTTCTTAACAGCTGAACCTTTGTTCTCAGACGCGTCCATAATTTCGCCTGCAAGACGTAGCGCCATAGATTTTTCGCCACGCTTACGTGCAGCATCCACCAACCAACGCATAGATAGCGCTGAGCGACGAGCTGGACGTACTTCAACAG
Organism: Marinomonas sp. HM11-D; assembly: GCF_057626615.1. Lineage (NCBI taxonomy): Bacteria > Pseudomonadati > Pseudomonadota > Gammaproteobacteria > Oceanospirillales > Oceanospirillaceae > Marinomonas > Marinomonas sp. HM11-D. The sequence goes on from NZ_JBMMKT010000009.1 coordinate 44,146, forward strand.
GTACTTGGTAAGTTGCACCACCAACACGGCGAGATTTAACCTCAACCATTGGCTGGATAGATTCTAGTGCTTTTTCGAAGATTGACATTGCATCTTCAGTTTTTGCGCGCGCTGCAACTGTGTCTAGGGCATCGTATACAATGCTTTCAGCTACAGATTTCTTGCCACTAACCATTACGTGGTTAATGAATTTTGCAAGAAGCTGGCTTCCGTGTTTTGGATCTGGAAGCACGTCACGCTTAGCGACTACACGTCTTCTAGGCATGGATATTATCCTCTTCAGGTGAGTCCGAGACCATCTCTGTGCTCGGCCTTACTGTATTAAAAAATTATGTCTAAACGATTAAAGTAGCAATAAAGCTTACTTAGGACGCTTAGTACCGTATTTAGAACGGCCTTGCTTACGATTTTGTACGCCAGAAGTATCCAAGCTACCACGTACTGTGTGGTAACGAACACCTGGAAGGTCTTTTACACGACCGCCGCGAATCAGCACTACGCTGTGTTCTTGCAGGTTGTGACCTTCACCACCGATGTAGGAAGTAACTTCGAAGCCGTTCGTCAAGCGAACACGACATACTTTACGCAAAGCCGAGTTAGGCTTCTTAGGCGTAGTAGTGTATACACGTGTGCAGACGCCGCGGCGTTGCGGACAAGCTTGTAACGCAGGAACGTCACTTTTTGCCACTTTACGTTTACGTGGTTTACGAACCAACTGGTTAACGGTTGCCATTTAACAAGCTCCACATCCAATTCTATTGGCGGAAATCGCCAAAAATAAGGAGGCGCAAGTGTAATTTGCGCCTATAAAACAGTCAATAGGGAGGCGAACAAAAATTCACCTCCCTGACACTTACAGTGACTTCTAGTCTTTTAGTGCCGCACTCAATGCTTCTTCTACATCTGAAGCACTTACTGATGCACTACCTTCAGCCGCCGCTTGCGCAAGCTCTTTCTTAGCTTTGCGACCGCTGTGGTAAGCCAAACCTGTACCCGCTGGGATCAGACGACCTACTACAACGTTTTCTTTCAGACCACGTAGGTGGTCTTTCTTACCGGTTACCGCACCTTCAGTTAGCACTCGAGTCGTCTCTTGGAACGATGCCGCAGAGATGAATGACTCAGTCGCCAAAGAAGCTTTAGTAATACCAAGTAGTACGCGCTCGTATTTAGAAGGGAAACGACCGTCTGCCATGGCAGCTTCGTTTGCTTCTTGCATTTGCGTGTATTCAACCTGGTCACCTTGAATCAAGTTCGTATCACCTGATTCAACGATGTCTACTTTACGTAGCATCTGACGCACAATAACTTCGATGTGCTTGTCGTTGATGCCTACGCCCTGTAGACGGTAAACCTCTTGGATCTCGTTAGTGATGTAATCAGCAAGCGCTGCTACACCCTGAAGACGCAAGATGTCATGTGGGTTTAGAGGACCGTCGGCAATGATCTCACCCTTAGCAACTTCTTCACCGTCGAAGATGTTGATTTGACGCCATTTAGGAATCAGAGTTTCGATTGGCTCGCCACCATCTTGTGGTGTGATAACCAAACGGATCTTACCTTTCGTCTCTTTACCGAAACTTACTACACCCGTCGCTTCTGCCATGACAGCAGGATCTTTCGGACGACGTGCTTCGAACAAGTCAGCTACGCGTGGAAGACCACCGGTGATGTCCTTGTTACCTTGAGATTCTTGTGGGATACGGGCCAATACTTCACCAGACTTGATGGTTGCACCGTGATCCAAGCTCAATAGAGCCTTCTCAGGAAGCATGTATTGTACCGGCATCTCAGTACCAGGAATCATCACTGGCGCGCCGTTCTCGTCTACAACCGAGATTGTAGGACGGATGTCTTTACCAGATGAAGGACGGTCTTTCATTTCTAGTACTTCGATAGTCGTCAAGCCAGTAAGCTCATCAGACTGACGGCGAATGGTTACGCCCTCATCCATACCAGAGAATTCAAGTTTACCCTGCATCTCAGAAACGATTGGGTGAGTGTGTGGGTCCCAGTTAGCCAATACTTGGCCAGCTGTTACTTGATCACCTTCACGTACGCTTAGTACCGCACCGTAAGGAAGCTTGTAACGCTCTTTCTCACGACCCGCTTCGTCCGCAATCGCCAACTCAGAAGAACGCGATGCTACAACCAACTGGCCTGTTTCACGCTCAATGCTCTTCATCTTGTGGAAACGTACAGTACCGGCGCTCTTAATTTGAACACTGTCTACTGCAGACGCTCGAGATGCCGCACCACCGATGTGGAAGGTACGCATCGTCAACTGTGTACCCGGCTCACCGATCGACTGAGCAGCAACAACGCCGACAGCTTCACCGATGTTAACCAAGTGACCACGAGCCAAGTCACGACCGTAACAGCTCGCACACACACCGTGTTTCGTTTCACAGCTGATTACCGAGCGAACGATCATCTCGTCCACACCCGCCGCTTCAATCGCGCGCACAGTGTGCTCGTCGATTAGTACGCCACGAGCAACGATTACATCACCTTTAGTGTCGATTACGTCTTGTGCTACCACACGACCTAGTACGCGCTGACCTAGTGGAACTACTACGTCACCACCCTCGATCAAAGCACTTACTAGCAAACCGTTTTCAGCACCACAATCTACTTCAGTGATTACCAAATCTTGTGCTACGTCTACTAGACGACGCGTTAGGTAACCAGAGTTCGCTGTCTTCAAGGCAGTATCGGCAAGACCCTTACGAGCACCGTGAGTAGAGGTAAAGTACTGAAGTACCGATAGACCTTCACGGAAGTTCGCAGTGATCGGCGTCTCGATGATGGAACCGTCCGGTTTAGCCATCAGACCACGCATACCACCTAGCTGACGCATCTGAGCCACACTACCACGGGCACCAGAGTCGGCCATCATGTAAACTGAGTTAAATGATTGCTGCTCAACTTCATTACCGTCTTTATCGATAACTGTTTCTTTCGCCAAGTTTTTCATCATGGCTTCAGTAACGGTTTCGTTGGTACGAGACCACAAGTCGATAACCTTGTTGTATTTCTCACCTTGAGTCACAAGACCGTCGGCGAATTGGTATTCGATTTCTTTAACTTCTTCTTCCGCACGAGCAATGATCTCTGCTTTTTCTGGCGGAATTACGAAGTCGTCAACACCTACAGATGAACCAGACGCTGTCGCGTATTGGAAACCTGTGTACATCAACTGGTCAGCGAAAATACAAGTCTCTTTCAGACCTACTTTACGGTAACACTCGTTGATTAGGTTCGAGATTGCTTTCTTTTTCATCGGCTGGTTAATAACCGAAAATGGTAGGCCATCAGGCACTACATCAAACAACAATGCACGACCAACTGTTGTGTCAACGATGAACGTTGAAGGTACTTTTTCGCCTTCAAGCGTTGTATCAACTTGATTTACACGCACTTTAATTTTTGCGTGTAGTTCAACTTGTTTAGCACCATAAGCACGGTGTACTTCTTTGATATCAGCGAAGGCCATGCCCTCACCTTTCGCGTTGATTTTCTCACGCGTCATGTAGTACAGACCCAATACAACGTCCTGAGAAGGAACGATGATCGGCTCACCGTTAGCAGGTGACAGGATGTTGTTGGTAGACATCATCAACGCACGAGCTTCAAGCTGAGCTTCGATTGTCAATGGCACGTGTACCGCCATCTGGTCACCGTCGAAGTCGGCGTTGTAAGCCGCACACACTAGTGGGTGCAACTGGATCGCTTTACCTTCGATTAGCATCGGCTCAAACGCTTGGATACCCAAACGGTGAAGCGTCGGTGCACGGTTAAGCATCACTGGATGTTCGCGGATAACTTCATCAAGAATATCCCAAACCTCTGGTGTTTCACGCTCAACCATTTTCTTCGCAGCTTTGATGGTTGTTGCCATACCACGAAGTTCTAGTTTAGAGAAGATGAATGGCTTGAATAGCTCAAGAGCCATCTTCTTCGGCAGACCACACTGGTGCAAACGTAGAGAAGGACCTACTGTGATTACAGAACGGCCAGAGTAGTCTACACGTTTACCCAAAAGGTTCTGACGGAAACGACCCTGCTTACCTTTGATCATGTCAGCCAAAGATTTCAGAGGACGCTTGTTAGAGCCTGTGATCGCACGACCGCGACGACCGTTATCTAGAAGCGCATCAACAGACTCTTGTAGCATACGTTTTTCGTTGCGTACGATGATGTCTGGAGCAGCTAGCTCTAGAAGACGTTTTAGACGGTTGTTACGGTTGATTACACGACGGTAAAGATCGTTCAAATCAGACGTTGCAAAACGACCACCTTCTAGTGGTACTAGAGGGCGAAGATCAGGTGGCAACACTGGCAGAACGTCTAGCACCATCCACTCTGGGTTGTTGCCAGAATGATGGAACGCTTCAATCAGTTTAAGACGCTTAGAAAGCTTCTTAATACGAGTTTCAGAGTTCGTAGAGTTTAGCTCTTCACGCATGCTGCTGATTTCTTCAGGCAGATCCATGTCGCGAAGTAGGCACTGAATCGCTTCCGCACCCATACGAGCGTCGAATTCGTCACCGAACTCTTCTAGCGCTTCGAAGTACTGCTCATCGTTTAGTAGCTGACCTTTTTCAAGCGTTGTCATGCCTGGATCAATTACGATGAAAGATTCAAAGTAAAGAATACGCTCTATATCACGTAGGGTCATATCCATGATAAGACCGATACGAGATGGTAGAGATTTTAGGAACCAGATGTGAGCAACCGGTGAAGCAAGCTCGATGTGTCCCATGCGCTCACGACGCACTTTCGACAACGCAACTTCAACGCCACACTTCTCACAAATGACACCACGGTGTTTTAAACGCTTGTATTTACCACACAAACATTCGTAGTCCTTGATAGGACCAAAGATTTTGGCACAGAACAGACCGTCACGCTCTGGTTTGAACGTACGGTAGTTGATGGTTTCTGGCTTTTTAACTTCACCATAAGACCATGAACGAATCATATCTGGAGAAGCTAGGCCAATGCGAATCGCATCGAACTCTTCTGATTGTCCCTGTGTTTTTAGAAGACCTAATAAGTCTTTCATGGATATTCGCCCCACTCGTAAGGCTGGGAAGGCTTAACCTTCCCAGCAGGTCAAATGTGATTCGTGCTTATTCGTTTTCTAGCTCGATGTCGATACCAAGAGAACGGATTTCTTTCACCAATACGTTGAAGGATTCAGGCATGCCTGGCTCCATACGGTGATCGCCATCTACGATGTTTTTGTACATCTTAGTACGGCCGTTCACGTCGTCCGACTTAACAGTCAACATTTCTTGTAGTGTGTATGCTGCACCGTATGCTTCAAGTGCCCATACCTCCATCTCACCGAAACGCTGACCACCGAATTGCGCTTTACCACCCAGCGGCTGCTGAGTAACAAGGCTGTAAGAGCCAGTTGAACGAGCGTGCATCTTATCATCTACCAAGTGGTTCAACTTAAGCATGTACATGTAACCAACAGTTACAGGACGCTCGAATGCATCACCAGTACGGCCGTTGAAAAGCTTGATCTGACCGCTCTCGTTGATGCCAGCTAGACGAAGCATACGCTTGATCTCAGCTTCTTTCGCACCGTCGAAGGCACCAGACGCCATTGGCACACCTTTCACAAGGTTAGAGGCCAACACTAGAATCTCTTCATCAGAGAAGCTGTCTAGGTCTTCTGTACGAGATGGACGAAGATCGCCTTCGTAACCGTTATAGATTTCATTTAGGAAAACGCGAAGCTCTTTAACAGTTTCCGCTTTCTCACGCTCAATCTTAAGCATTTCGTCGATCTTACGACCCAAGCCTTTCGCTGCTGCACCCAAGTGAGTCTCTAGTACCTGACCAACGTTCATACGTGACGGTACACCCAGTGGGTTTAGTACGATATCAACTGGATCGCCGTTTTCGTCGTACGGCATGTCTTCAACAGGCATGATCTTAGAGATTACACCCTTGTTACCGTGACGACCCGCCATCTTATCACCTGGCTGGATACGACGTTTCACAGCTACGTAAACCTTGACGATCTTCAACACGCCTGGCGCCAAGTCATCGCCAGTTTGTAGCTTGCGTTTCTTATCTTCGAATTTCGCATCTAGCTCTTTGCGGCGTTCGATCAAAGCGGCTTGAGCTTTTTCAAGCTGCTCACTCGCTTCTTCGTTCGCTACACGGATCTTGAACCACTCTGGGTGATCAAGGTTCGCTAGGTACTCTTCAGTGATGATGGCGTTGCGCGCAAGACCAGGACCGCCTTCTGCTTGTTGACCAACCAATGCTTCAGCTAGACGCTCAAACGTTGCTTTTTCAACAATGCGGAATTCTTCGTTCAAGTCTTTACGAACTTGGTCTAGTTGAGATTTCTCAATAGACTTCGCACGATCGTCTTTCTCGATACCATCACGTGTGAATACTTGTACGTCGATAACTGTACCGCGAGTACCGGTTTTCACGCGTAGCGACGTATCTTTAACGTCAGACGCTTTTTCACCAAAGATTGCGCGTAGAAGTTTTTCCTCAGGTGTTAGCTGAGTCTCACCTTTCGGCGTTACTTTACCAACTAGGATGTCACCTGGTTCAACTTCTGCACCGATGTAAACCACACCAGCGTTATCAAGTTTAGATAGCGCACCTTCGCCTACGTTCGGGATATCTGAAGTAATTTCTTCAGGCCCAAGCTTCGTATCACGAGCCACACAAGTAAGCTCTTGGATGTGAATAGAAGTGAAACGGTCTTCTTCTACTACGCGCTCAGATACTAGGATCGAGTCCTCGAAGTTAAAGCCGTTCCAAGGCATGAAGGCGATACGCATGTTTTGACCAAGCGCTAGGTCACCCATGTCAACAGAAGGACCGTCAGCCATGATGTCACCGCGTGCAACTTTGTCACCTTTCAGTACCAAAGTACGCTGGTTGATACATGTGTTCTGGTTCGAACGAACGTATTTCGTCAGGTTGTAGATATCTACACCCGCTTCACCCGCTTCAGTCTCTTCAGAGTTCACACGAACAACGATACGGCTCGCATCAACAGACTCGATTTCACCGCCACGACGGGCAACGATACATACACCAGAGTCTTTTGCTACGTTCTTCTCCATACCCGTACCAACCACTGGTTTCTCAGCGATTAGAGTCGGTACAGCCTGACGTTGCATGTTCGATCCCATCAAGGCACGGTTGGCGTCATCGTGCTCTAGGAATGGGATAAGCGACGCTGCTACCGATACAACCTGACGTGGCGACACGTCCATTAGGTTTACTTTCTCTTTTGGTAGTAGAGTCGTGTCATGCATGTGACGAACCTGAACAAGTTCGTCTACTAGACGACCTTCTTCATCAACGTTCACAGACGCTTGTGCGATGACGTATTTCGCTTCATCGATTGCCGAAACGTAAACCGTTTCGTCAGTCATTTTGCCATCGATTACTTTACGGTAAGGCGTTTCTAGGAAGCCGTAGCTGTTAGTACGCGCGTAAGTAGATAGCGAGTTGATTAGACCGATGTTTGGACCTTCAGGTGTTTCGATTGGACACACACGACCGTAGTGGGTTGCGTGTACGTCTCGCACCTCGAAGCCTGCACGTTCACGTGTTAGACCGCCGGGGCCCAACGCCGAAACACGACGCTTGTGAGTTACCTCAGAAAGCGGGTTGTTTTGGTCCATGAACTGAGACAATTGGCTAGAACCGAAGAATTCTTTGATCGCTGCCGCAACTGGCTTAGCGTTCAATAGATCTTGTGGCATTAGGCCATCCGCTTCTGCCATAGACAGACGCTCTTTCACGGCACGCTCTACACGTACTAAACCAACACGGAATTGGTTCTCGGCCATTTCGCCGACAGAACGAATACGACGGTTACCTAGGTGGTCGATATCGTCGACCATACCGTTACCGTTACGGATATCTAGCAATGTCTTAAGAACAGCGATGATGTCATCGTTATCTAGGATACCTAGACCTTCGTCTTCATCACGTCCCAAACGACGGTTGAACTTCATACGACCAACGCCAGATAGATCGTAGCGATCTTCTGAGAAGAACAAGCCTTGGAACAAGCCTTCAGCAGATTCTTTGGTTGGTGGCTCACCAGGGCGCATCATACGGTAGATTTCTACCAATGCTTCCAACTGGTTGTTTGTAGGGTCGATACGTAATGTATCAGAGATAAACGGACCGTGATCAAGATCGTTCGTGTAAAGAACATCAATCTCTTTAATACCAGCAGCAACCAGTGCTTCTAGTAGATCAACCGACATCTCCGTGTTCGCTTCCGCAATCAACTCACCCGTGCCTGGATGCACAAGGTTTTTAGCCGTTACTTTACCCAATAGGTACTCAAGAGGAACAGAGAGACGCTCTAGACCTACTTTTTCCATCTGACGGATATGTTTCGCAGTAATACGGCGAGTCTCTTCAACGATAACGTTGCCATCTTGGTCAGTGATGTCGAAAGAAGCTGTCTCACCGCGTAGGCGGTTAGCGATCAGTTCCATTTCCACGCCATCACGGCTCAAGTAGAAACGAGTAGTATCGAAGAAAGTATCTAGAATTTGTTCAGTATCAAAACCTAGCGCACGCAACAAGATTGTTACAGGCAGTTTACGACGACGGTCGATACGAACGAACACGCAGTCTTTTGGATCGAACTCGAAGTCCAACCATGAACCACGGTAAGGAATAACACGAGCAGAGTGTAGTAGTTTACCTGATGAGTGAGTCTTACCACGGTCGTGGTCGAAGAACACACCAGGAGAACGGTGTAACTGAGATACGATAACACGCTCAGTCCCGTTGATTACGAACGTACCGTTTTCTGTCATTAATGGGATTTCGCCCATGTAGACTTCTTGCTCGCGAATGTCTTTGATCGCCTTGTTCGCAGATTCTTTATCGTAAATGATAAGACGCACACGAACACGTAAAGGAGCGGCATACGTAACACCACGTAGCTGACACTCTTTTACATCAAATACTGGCTTGCCCAATCGGTAATCGACGTATTCTAGCGCCGCATTGCCGGAAAAGCTGACCATTGGAAAGACAGATTTAAAGGCCCCATGCAGACCCAGTTCCCCACGCTCTGCAGGATTTTTACCTTCCTGCAAGAAGTTACGGTAGGATTCAAGCTGAATTGCCAGCAAGTATGGCACATCCAAAACGGGCGGCAGTTTACCGAAATCCTTACGGATACGTTTTTTCTCAGTGTATGAGTAAGCCATCAGCATTCCCCAGCTTGTGCACATTGACGCAAAAGGCCTCTTAATCAGGCCTACCGAAATTGAGAGAGTATTCTCTCAAAAAAAGAATAAATTTTTAATAGGGTTTTACAAACCCAAAAAGGCCGGTGGCAAAAAACCACCAGCCATTTCGACTAGATGCCGAACTTTTGTGAAACAAGTAACATTACTTGATTTCGACAGTAGCACCAGCTTCTTCAAGCTCTTTCTTAAGTGCTTCAGCTTCTTCTTTAGAAGCGCCTTCTTTAACTGTAGCTGGAGCGCCGTCAACCATTGCTTTCGCTTCTTTAAGGCCTAGACCAGTTGCGCCACGTACAGCTTTGATAACGTTAACTTTCTTATCGCCTGCAGCAGTAAGAACTACGTCAAATTCAGTTTGCTCTTCAGCAGCAGCAGCAGACTCGCCACCCGCAACAGCAACAGCAGCAACTGCAGCAGTTACGCCGAATTTTTCTTCCATAGCAGAGATTAGTTCTACAACGTCCATTACAGACATTTCTGCTACTGCATTGATGATATCTTCTTTAGTTAGAGCCATGACTCAGATTTCCTAACATTTAGTGGTTGCCCTAAGGCAACAAAAACCAATTGAATATTCAAGTAAGCGCTTTTAATTAAGCTGCTTCTTGTTCTTTCTGATCGCGAACTGCTGCAAGAGTACGAACAAGTTTGCTTGTTGCACCTTGGATAACGCTCATTAGTTTCGCGATTGCTTCGTCGTATGTTGGCAAAGATGCCAAACGATCAATGTCGCCAGCTGGGATCAACTCACCGTTGAACGCCAATGCTTTAACTTCAAACTTGTCGTTCTCTTTCGCGAAAGTTTTCAATACACGAGCTGCCGCACCTGGGTGCTCGTTAGAAAACGCGATAAGAGTTGGACCAATGAAGCTATCTTTTAAGCATTCGAAGTCTGTGCCTTCTACAGCGCGGCGAGCTAGAGTGTTACGTACTACACGTACGTAAACGCCAGCTTCGCGAGCTTGTTTGCGTAGAGCTGTCATGTCAGTCACGGTTACACCGCGAGAGTCAGCTACTACAGCAGACAAAGCGCCTTTGGCAGCTTCGCTAACTTCGGCGACAATGGCTTTTTTGTCTTCTAGACCTAATGCCACTGGTTTTCTCCTGGATTAGCAGGGATAAATCCCCAAATTTACCAACTCTCCGAATATTCGGAGTACTTACTGGTGAGTTGGATCCAGTTTAATCTGAATCGGGCCACACCATCTGCGCAGGACAAACGTTTCGCAACGTTCTGATTAAATCCAAAGATTCCTGCGGTCTTTGACGGCCTATACAGCAAGCTGTACAGACCCCAAAGCTCTGACTTAGAAGCTTAGCGCACCTAAATCAATTTGTAGACCAGGTCCCATTGTAGAGGACAAAGTCACTTTCTTCATGTAGACACCTTTAGAAGATGCTGGTTTAGCACGACGTAGGTCGGCTAGAAGCGCTTCTAGGTTGCCTTTGATAGCATCAGCTGCAAAGTCGATAGAACCTACGCCAGCGTGGATGATACCATTTTTGTCAGTACGGTAACGTGCTTGACCAGACTTAGCGTTTTTAACCGCAGTCGCAACGTCAGGTGTTACAGTACCAACTTTAGGGTTTGGCATTAGACCACGTGGACCAAGTACCTGACCTAGTTGACCAACGATACGCATCGCATCTGGAGAAGCGATTACTACGTCGAAGTCTAGGTTACCAGCTTTAACTTGCTCAGCAAGGTCTTCAAAGCCTACAACGTCTGCACCAGCTTCTTTAGCTGCTTCAGCGTTTGCACCTTGTGCGAATACAGCAACGCGAACGTCTTTACCTGTACCGTTAGGAAGAACTGTAGAACCACGAACAACCTGATCAGATTTACGTGGGTCAACGCCTAGGTTAACAGATACGTCTACAGACTCTTTGAACTTAACAGTAGAAAGTTCAGATAGAAGAGCTACTGCTTCTTCTACAGAGTAAAGTTTTGCTGCATCTACTTTTTCAGCGATCAAGCGAGCGCGTTTAGTTAGCTTAGCCATTAGTTCACACCCTCAACTTCTAGACCCATTGCACGTGCACTACCTGCGATAGTACGAACGGCAGCATCCATATCCGCTGCAGTCAAATCAGCCTGCTTAGCGTTTACGATCTCTTCAAGTTGTGCACGAGTTACAGTACCAACTTTCTGAGTGTTTGGACGTGGTGAACCACTCTTGATACCAGCAGCTTTCTTAAGAAGAACTGCAGCAGGAGTAGATTTAGTTTCGAACGTGAAGCTACGGTCACTGTAAACAGTGATGATAACTGGTGTTGGAAGACCTGGTTCCATGCCTTGAGTTTTAGCATTGAACGCTTTACAGAATTCCATGATGTTCACACCGTGTTGACCAAGTGCTGGACCAACTGGTGGACTTGGGTTCGCTTGACCCGCTTTAACTTGTAGCTTGATGTAAGCTTGGACTTTTTTAGCCATTTTTTACTCCAGATGGGTCACTGCCCGAAGGCTACCCGTTTAATACAATCAGGTCTTCTCAACCTGACTAAATTCCAAATCAACCGGCGTAGAGCGTCCGAAGATAAGCACTGCCACCTTGATTCGGCTTTTATCGTAATCAACCTCTTCAACCACACCGTTGAAATCAGCGAATGGACCTTCGTTAACACGAACCACTTCACCCACTTCAAACAACGTCTTAGGACGAGGTTTATCCACACCATCATTGACGCGCTGCAGAATCGCATTCGCTTCGCGGTCTGTGATTGGTGATGGTTTATCCGCTGTGCCGCCAATGAAGCCAAGCACACGCGCTGTACCTTTAACAAGGTGCCAAGAGTCGTCATTCATATCCATCTGAACTAACACATAGCCAGGGTAGAATTTACGCTCACTCTTGCGCTTCTTGCCATCGCGAATCTCAACTACTTCCTCAGTCGGAACTAGGATATCGCCAAAATATTCTTCCATGCCCATAATGCCCACTCGCTCTTTCAGCGAGCGCATCACGTGCTTTTCATAACCTGAGTACGCTTGTACCACATACCATCGTTTCGCCACGAGCAACTCCTAACCTATTACTGCGGAAACGATCCAACCAAGGAGTGAATCTACTCCCCACAGTACGAGAGACATAAAAATAACAACCGCCAAAACGATCAACGTTGTTTGAACCGTTTCCTGTCTCGTTGGCCATACCACACGACGAATTTCGGTCTTCGCCTCTTTTGCCAATTTCGCAAAAGAACGCCCTTTAGCCGTATTCAGCGCAACGAAGCCAGCAATACCAGCCAGAACCAAAACAGCAATCAAGCGATACAGCAATGACTCAGCAGAAAAATAGTTGTTCCCTACTACAGCCACAGCAATAAGAAGGACAACAACCGCCCACTTAAAAACGTCTCCGCGAGACTCTTGAGTTTCAGCACTCGAACTCATACTTCAGGTGATCCCTAGCTAAGAAATTGGATACGAAAGATGGCAGGCCAGGAGGGATTCGAACCCCCGACATTCGGTTTTGGAGACCGACGCTCTACCAGCTGAACTACTGGCCTACATTCGTATGGGCGGAGGATGATACCGACTTGTTTAAAATTTAGCAAGTGGTATTTGCCCAAAATTCAGACAAAAAACTAAGCGGTTGGAAATTCGCTTGTTTAGCATTGAGAAATGCTGGAGCTCATGAGCAGACTTGAACTGCCGACCTCACCCTTACCAAGGGTGTGCTCTACCAACTGAGCTACATGAGCAGAAGTAATTGGAGCGGGCAGCGGGAATCGAACCCGCCTCTTCAGCTTGGAAGGCTGAGGTAATAGCCACTATACCATGCCCGCAAAATGGTGGAGGGAGGTGGATTCGAACCACCGAAACTTTCGTGGCAGATTTACAATCTGCTCCCTTTGGCCACTCGGGAACCCCTCCACGATTCTTAAAGCATTGCTCACAACGCCCCAAAAGGTGGAGCCCATTATATGAATCGCTTTTTCAATTGCAAGCACTAGCAAGGATTTTTTTCTATTTTTATTAACAGCTTGGATAAATCCAATTGTTGCACGAACTGCTGCCAAGCATTTTCCGTAATTGGTTGATCTAAAAGCAACTCATACAGCTTCACCGTGCGCTGGTGTGCATAGATGTTCACCGTCATGCCAGAGCGACGTGAAACCTCTTGCTGTGCTTGCTGGGCGCGATCCTCGGCCGAGAATAAGCCCAATGAGATGCGATTCTTCATTTCGCCTCGGGCAATCACATAGCTGTCGATGCGTTTAAGTTTGAGCTGCGCCACAATATCTTGCGCTTGTGCCGTGGTGGCAGGTGCCGCAATGTACAGCCAATATTTATCACGCTTGCCACTGGCTTCTTTTTGCGTAAAAGCTAACTTATTGGCTCGCAAAGCCTCTGACACGACTCGTCGATCGGCGTCACGCTCTAACACCACCACAGGACATAACAAATTCTCTTCGCGGACTTGCCCAGCCTCACGCTGCTCAACAGCGACCGCAACCGCCTCATTAAGCTGACTTAAAACCGCCTCAGCAGGCTCTGGCTGCATTTCTGGCTCAGTGACAGGTGAGGCTTCAGAAAACGAAAACTCTTGTTCTGGCTCTTCTGGTCGCGTCTCACTAATCAGATAAATACGCTCACTCACTGGAGGGGCATAAATCGGTGCCTGCTCAGTACGTACATCCGCTGCGGCAAAGCCATGCCAAGCCACCACACCGGCATTCGCCAAGATCATCAGCAAAAAGACCCACTTCATTCTAAGCCCTACCCTCTAACGCTTCTTCCAATACGTACTTAGCGCCTTTCGCGACTAAGTGTTCGTCCAAACTGTAATCGATCGCTAGCGCGTCCATTAACATCTTGCTGGAGCCTCCTGTGGCAATCCAGCGGGCGTCGCCATGCTTTTCATATAAACGCTGTAAAAAACCAAGCGCCATTTCTAAGCAACCCTGCTGTACGGCATCGGCAGTGCTGTGAGGAATTGCTCCAGTCTGCGCGGTTTGTTCACTTACGTGATAACGAATTTTGGCGGTTTTGTCGATTAAGCTGCTCGCCATTAAATCCAAGCCCGGTACGATATAGCCCCCCAGATGCACGCCTGAGGCATCGAGAAATTCCGCTTTAATGGCCGTGCCTGCATCAATAATCACCACAGGACCACCGTACTCCTTATACGCAGCAATCACCCCCAACCAGCGATCTACCCCGAGGCGGTGCGGCTCTGCATAAGAATTCAAAACGCCACAAGCCTGACGCTCAGACTGCACACGGGTTAGCGGAGTCCTTGGTAACTGCACTTGAATCTCAGCCATCAAAGACTCATCTACCGACGCTGCACGGACGCTGGCTAAGACAATCTGTTCTGGATGACCGCAGCGCGACTGATCAAAGTCGTCTTGTGCCCATTTATCAACGATGTGTTCACCTTGAAACAAGGTCCACTTGATGCGTGTATTACCCGCATCAATCACCAGCACACTAGGCTTGCTTGCGCACACTGACTTCGCCCCCATGCAGCAACTCAATCCCTTCGCTGGTTTCTAATCTTAAAGCGCCACTAGCATCCACACCACGAGCAATACCCGCTTGTTGGCGGTTACCAGCAAACATCATCACTGGCTGATTGTAGAGCATATCAAACGCCTGCCACTGGGCATGGTAATGAGCCAAGCCGTTACCCTTGGCAAAGACTTCACACACCTCCACCAAGCCTTGCGTGATCTGCGCGATAATGTCATTACGATCTGGGGTAAAAGACAAACGTGAGGTTAAGTCGGTCCACGGTTGATCCACGCGTGCTTGTTGCTCGGGAGTCGATTCGACATTTAGACCAATACCGATCACCACACGACAGACATCTTGGTCGGCAACCATTTCTAACAAGATACCGCAGATCTTTTGGCCATCGATCAAAATATCATTCGGCCATTTCAAACCAGGATTGGGCACGCCGAGGTTACGCAATACCTTGGCAATCACCACGCCTACCGCAAGGCTTAAACCTTCTACCACGCTTGGGCCTTGCTCAAACTTCCACGCAAAGGACATGGTAATGTTCTTGGCTACACCACTTTCCCAGACACGGCCACGGCGGCCTTTGCCTTGGGTCTGATGCTCCGTCACTACTAAAGCGGGCAGACGCGCACCCAGCGCGATCTTTTGTTTCAGCACATCATTGGTCGAAGGCGTATCGAAAGGAATATCAATGGCAATATCCGACGCCACGCCCGCTTCACGCAGGCGCGCTTCGTCCAACAAAATAAGGCGCTCTGGAATACGGTAACCACGCCCCTTCACGGAATGCACAGTAATACCCACAGATTCTAGTTTCTTTAAGCGCTTCCATACCGCTGCACGGGTCACCCCTAACGCTTCTCCTAGCTCTTCACCAGAGTGAAACTTACTGTCACTTAGCAAGCTCAATACTTCTCTCATAGGGCCCTCGACATATTCAGTTCAGCGGTTTGTAACCACTCAAATAATTTTCTATTTAAAGCGATTGTTCCGACGTCGTCGCAATAAACCCTGACACACGCTGCATCAAATCATCAAAAAAGGGATTCCAAGACAATCGTGCTGCCAAACTACTGCGCTCAGTCAGCGCATCGGAGCGTTCACCGTACCAATTGTCTTTCGCTTCACGACAAGCCTGATATTGGTCGTCTTCCCCTAGATACCAAGAACAAATACGGTATTCACCTTGCGCACCATAATAGGGGTTACTCGGCGCCCCATGCACAGCCATATGGGCTAAGCCAAAAATTCGTTGCTTAGGCAAATCAGTATTAATGATGTGCACCTGATCCTTAATTTGACTTGCTTGGCTGACGCTATATAACACCATTTCGCTCTCTGGGTGCTGCGCTAAAGAGCGTTCAAATACTTCTTGAGAGACACCAGAATCCACCGTTGCATCTTCTTCGGACAGGGCAATAAACACTGGCGACTTGGCTGGGTTAGCCAACACCTGTTGCTTCACTTCTTTAGCTAACTTGTAAGCTTGCGCGATCGCTGGCACAGGAATCGACGCGTATTTGGCGTAATCGTCGGATTCATGATGATCGAGCCAGTCAATAAACGGCGCCAAGATGGGGGATAACCAATCAATACCGCTATTAATCTTAAATAATGGCGAAAACAGCACCACACCCTGCACCTCTTCAGGATGCAACCAAGCGTATTCGGTTACCAAGGCGCCACCGGTAGAAAAACCCGCCAGATACAAGGTATCCACTTCGCCCGAGAATTGCTGCACCGCATTGGCCACCGCCAGACGCCAGTCGTCACGAGTGACGGTCAGCAAGTCTTCGGCCTTACTCCCATGCCCAGGCAAGAGCATCACGCGCGTATGGTAACACTGTTCAGCAATGGACCTAGCGGGGTCACGTAAGGAAAATGGCGAGTCTGATAGACCATGAAACATCAGCACACCGACACGCTGTTGCCCATTACAAGACTCATCTGGACGGTGCTCAAATGGCAACACGGCTTCCACTTCGGTCACTTGCGCGGCAGGCTTGACCCAAGCCTTTTCCTGTAAAAAGTGTGCTCGCAAACGTTCACGGTAATCGTTAAAGGGCTCATTTACACCTTGAACTAAGCTACTGGCATGTAGCGCACAAGCACTACTCCATAGCAGCAGGCTGATCAGCAGATGAGGTAAGCGCATGTGTTCTATCCCGTTGAGCTATGATGCAAAACGCTTATCATAGCGGATATCCCATAAATCACTAGCATCAGGGCGGGAAATTGAGCACCTCTGCAAGCATCACTAAAGTGGAAGCCCTGTGGTTTCCATTAGTCAAAAAGTTCTACCAAGCCTATTATCCAAGCGGCAAACCGAACAAATCGGAACCTCTGTGGGTCACCAAACAGGGGCCGACCATACTCGCCGCGGTACGCCTCAAACCCTTTATCGATTGCCAACTGATGACGGGGCTCGTCACTCACCCAGAGCATCGCCAACAGGGCCATGCTAGTCGTTTATTAAAGGCCTTAAGCCAAGAATTTAAACAAACGCCCTGCTTTTGCTTAAACCAACCGGAGCTGATTGCCTTTTATCAGCGCCATGATTTTGTCTTAGTGGAAGACGAGCAAACATTGCCAGACGATATCCAAGGGCGCTTGCGCCGCTATCGCGTCAAACAACCTGAATTGGTTGCCATGGCCTACCAACCAGCCCCTAAATAAAAAACGCCCCGATGAAGGAGCGTTTTAAGGTTAACCAAGCGGCTTATTTCAAATGACCAGCATTATGCAATTCACGCTTGTCCAGTGCCGGTGGATTCCACTGATAGACCCAGCTTTCCGAAATAGGCTGACCATTGGCTTCTAGATGCACCTTGATATTAATCGGCTCAACCGACTCGTCTGGCACCAAATCAAACATGGCACGGTAACCCCCAATATGATGCTGAGGACGTGCGGAAGTGATTTCCACACGACCACGAGACGTCTCGATCACTGGTTTCACCTCAGTTTTCTGGCCTAGCATTTGGAAAATCTCGCCTTCAAAGTCGATGGCAAAACGCTTGCTGTAGTAGTCACGTTTCTTACCCACGACACCACCAAGACCTGTGTAAGTGCTTTGTACCGTCGCTTTGCCCGACTGTACTGGTGCTTCACTGCCCCAGTACATGTTGTAGCTGTACAGCAACTCTTGGCCAGGGACGATTTCCTGCGCAGGGTTCCAGAACGCAACAATATTATCGAAAGTTTCGTCTAGGGTTGGAATTTCCACCAGCTGTACCGAACCTTCCCCCCAGTTACCAATCGGCTCAATCCAAAGATGAGGACGTTTTTCATAGAACACACCGTCATCTAGGTAATGATCAAAGTTACGGTCACGCTGCATCAAACCAAAGCCTTTTGGATTGTTGTCCATGTAGGCATTAAAACGAAGATGCTCAGGGTTACCCAATGGACGCCAGATAAACTCACCGTTACCAGTTAGCATTTCCAAACCATCGGAGTCATGAATCTCTGGACGCCAGTCGTAGTTAGTACGACGATCGTTCTCACCAATCATGTACATACTGGTCAGCGGTGCTACCCCCAAACGCTCGATGGCCTTACGTGGGTACAAAGCCGCATCGACACGCATGGTGAGTGGCTCACCTGCTTTTACATCAAAACGGTACGCACCGGTGATGCTGTCCGAGTCTAATAGTGCATAGATAGTCACTTCATCCGAGTTCGGTTTTGGCTTTTCAAACCAGAAGTTAGTGAATACAGGGAACTCTTCTGGCTTATTCATCGCCGTATCGATCGCTAGACCACGGGCCGATAGGCCGTATTGCATCTCTGCACCCACGGCACGGAAATAGCTCGCTCCCAAGAACGCCACAATATCGCGCTCCCAATCGGTACCGAACTGCATACGGAAGCCCGCAAAACCCAAATCCTGCGGTAGCGCTTTACCATTTACATGGGAGTCACCGTAATCAAACATCTTCGACGAGTAATTCACCGGCGTCGATTGACCGTTTTCCACCACATTGATATGCACCGGCGTGATAAAGCCTTGGCCTAGGTGAAAGAAGGTCGCACGGTAAGCGGTATCATCTTTCTGCCACAAGCTTTGCTCGCGCTTAAAATGCAACTGCTGATACTCATCCCAATCCAGACTAGACAGCACCTCAGGCACATCGCCCTGCGCACTGACAAACGGCGTCTCCGCCAAGTTACGAGCATGGCCTTTTAGCCAAGCGTAACTAAATTCTTCCCCCTTAGCGGGATTGACCGTCGGCTGCGACACCGCGCAGGCAGTGACACTGGCCAAAGCACTTACCGCTAACACGGCTTTACTCATTAGACGCATGCTACTCTTTAGCAACGCTTGCCAGCCTTGAGTTTCCACTCGCTGGTGAGACAGGCTTATACGCATCGGAACATCCTATAGTTATCTATCAATTAACCAAGAATGCTACCTGTGTTCGAGGTTTAGAGCTACTTGCCACTGGGTAAAGAAATTCAAATAAGTGAGCATAATTCTTACAAAAGCGACAAGGTGTCGCAGGTAGTGCAGGCTTGGGGCATAACGGATGGAATTCGTGTCCCCTCCCCTTAGCAAGGGGAGGGTTAGGCAGGGGTTGAAGCAATGAGCTTGGTAATGCAGTTGCGCTGCGTACGACCCGATTCTATCGGGGAGAGATAAAGAGCAAAATGCGAGATTAGCGCCTAATCTAAGACTCTAACTGGAGCTAAAAATGAGCAGACCAAAAGCGAGTAGCTTAAAGCCGTCAAAGAAAGCGACATCGAGTCCTGGGAAGTCCCTCTCTGTTAAGCGCCAACAGAACAAGGTCTCCGACTGGAAAGCCGCAAATCATAAAGCGATAAAAGCGACCAACGACTTTGTCTTGGGACATGGCTGCTGGGGTGACGAATACCGAACGTTCTAAATGGGTTTTCATGTACGACCCGATTTTATCGGGGAGCTAGAACTTTCAAGCAACTGCAAATCTGGAGTTAAGATATGAACGACGTTTTTCCCGAGAAACCTACTCAAACAGTAGATGGCAATGATAAAACTAGCAAGAACCTTAGCTTTGTAGAAGCTGTACAAAAAGGTCTCGAAGAAGCCCGAAATGGTAGAACTGTATCATTAAAAGAAGCTAAGAAAATACTCGGCGTAGGGTAGATGCTGGGAAAGCTACTCTATCTTTTAAGTGTCGTATCTAGTGCAGAAGCGAGTGATCAATGGATCCTAACTCGGCGTAATAAGCGATTACTGAAGATACTTGAAGAATAGGCAAGGATTAACTGGTGTGATTAGAAACCGTTCTGAATCCATTAGAAACGCTTTACTGCGTTTAGTCATATGATTTAGACAATTGCTCAGCCTCTTTAATCAATTTCGATACTAAATCAGATAGAACTGTAACTGAGTGCAATTTTTCATCAATCACAAGCATTTCATGGTTGTCACCTGACCTGAGCTGACTTTCATCTTTCAAACGAACTAATGCCGCTTTCTTTTTAATATTCTCTAACCCATTACTAACACCGTGTTCATATTCAATCGAACACAGATTCCTGTCTAATTCCCTTTGTGCGCTCATTACTTCATACAGTTTAATCGATAGTTCAGCATGCTTCCCTGATAACATCACTTTCTTATCAAATGCACTATTTTTAAAAGATACAAAAAGACTTAAAGCCGCAAGTAAAAATGAGAAAACAGCAATAAAATCTGATGTACTAACAGCTAGAAAGTTGCTCACGCAAACTCCTTAATAATTTGTCCATATATCGCCCTCATAACCGAGCAGATTTGCAACCAAGTAAAAGCCTCAACGAAATAGCCATCGTTGGGGGTCTATCTACCGCTAATTAATAGGCTGCTATTGCTTATCATGGTTTTCCCGCATCATTTCAGCCCTGTGCTCCAAATCAATACGAGCCTCATATAGGTGCGTCAGTAGTGATTCTAACAGATCGATTGAAAGACTTAGAGTATGTTTGTCAGTCGCTTTCAAACGATGAGCCGCATCATCACCAATAAACTTCAAGCCTTTAAGCCCATCAATAATACTATCAGGAATATTTGGCAATTCTTTTAACTTCGCAATTTTCTTTGTCAGAGCCCGATTTTCATCATCATTAATACCTTCCATAACGCAGATACCCTCCAACAATGCCCGAACTCCCATAGCAGTTACTATTTCAAGCCCTTGCTGGAACGCAATAATAATTTCTTTATATGGGTCATTTAATTTTTTATCTACATGCCGGAAAACCTTAGCCTCACGTTCCCCTAGATTTTTCCGTTTTGGATGATAGTCGTATGAGTACACTTGATCACCGTTATAATCGAGCATCCCATCACACGTCCATTTTTCTTGTAGCGTCGCCGTATCACATCCCCGACAAATTAAAAATCGAAACTCTGTCTCCTCGTAATACCCTCTAAATCTCTGCCCATGATCTTCATACTCCTCGTTATGGGTATGATCATGTGTCGATTTGACATCGTGATTAGTTTCAACTCTGCATGTATTACAATAGACCTTTACTTTATCTTCCACGTTACTTCCTCCTAATAAAAATGCTTATTGACTTATCCCTTAGTTAATTAACGGATATACACGTTTTACAATCTTCATAGCAAGCAGAGAATTGAAAATTGTTTGCTACATTTTAGCTGTTCCATCTCCACCATATCTTAGCGGTATTCCATGCGTTCGATTCGCGCTGACGATCGATGGGGAGGCATGACCCGAGATGTGCGCAAGCGAATTGAATTGCATGGAATGGCGCAGCAAAGCGGTTGGCAAGCGCCAAAGCTGGAAGGCTGGCAACCTAGGAACGCTTCCTAGGTTGCAAAGATGATCGCGGGGCGGAGACCGCTCGTACGTGGTTGAGTGCAGAGGTTAAACGGCCTCGCTAAATGGCACGCTGTTTTCGTGGCACCATTCGATAATGGCATCACGTAGCGCACGTTCTTCATACGAGTACCAAGCTTCCAGTTTATCAGAGATATTAAGAAAATCTTTGAAGCGTCTATAAGCGCCTTTTTTACTGAAGATTTCATAGGCCTGCTCAAGTTGAGCAGGTAAATTTTCGGCGACAAACTGGATAGCAGTGTTCTTATCCAAACCCAAATCATACTTGCCGGGAAGCGCGATGTATCGGCTATTCTCATAGAGATCCTCAGGCACCTCCTCTTCAACAGCATCATCTACATAAAAAATGGCACCGGTCTGAATATCTATATAGGCTTCAGACATTCCTTCCCCTGATGAAACAAACTCAACCGCCGATTCGATATCTGAAAGTGTCGCCGTCATACAAGCCTCGCTTATCAAGTTAATGCTGCATAAAGATTAATAGTCAAACTTAGCTTATTTATTAGAGAGAGCCAATTGTAGATCAAACCGAAGCTGATCGCGGAACGGAGTCTGCTCGTACGCGATTTGATCCCGCGTGAAGCGCGGTCCTACGAGAGCAAATTAGCAGCATTCCATGCGTTTGATTCGCGCTGACGCGGCGAGGGGAGGAACGACCCGAAATTTGCGCAAGCGAATTGAATTGCATGGAGTGGCGCAGCAAAGTGGTTGGTAAGCACCGAAGCTGGAAGGCTGGCAACCTAGAAAGATTGCCTAGTTTGCACATTGATCCCTCGGGAACCGAGGTCCTACAGCTTTGGAACTTCGATTTATAGAAGGCGATGTTGGTTTGGTCGCGGGTCGGAGACCGCTCGTACAAGAGCATCGCGGAACGGAGTCGGCTCGCACAAGATTAGCCCCAAAGCACCCTATTAGCGGTATTCCATGCGTTTGATTCGCGCTGACGCGGCGAGGGGAGGAACGACCCGAAATTTGCGCAAGCGAATTGAATTGCATGGAATGGCGCAGCAAAGCAGTTGATAAGCACCGAAGCTAGAAGGCTGGCAACCTAGGAAAACACACGAGGCTGCGAGTATTTTAACCCCACCCTAACCCTCCCCTTAAAGAAACAAGGGGAGGGAACGCGAGATATATCAGGACTATAAAAAGGTATTAACCCAGTGGCCCACCAAGGATGGTTTTGGACAAGCCGCTCATAATGCCGACGCCGGTTTCGGCACGTAGTTCGTCGTACCAAGCTTGGGTTTCGGCTGGGTCAAAGCCGTGGGTGACTTCACAGCGTTTGCGGGCTTTAAGAACGAGGTCTTTAACACGTTCCACGCGGGAGTTGTTGTAGCACTGCAGTGCGCCTTCGATATCACAGCTGGCGGCGAAGCATTTACCTAGGACAACGGCGTCTTCTAATGCCGCACAACCGCCCTGCCCAATATCCGGTGTGGTGCTGTGGCCCGCATCGCCAAGGAGCGCAACGCGACCTTTGATCAATGGACTAAACGGCTCCACATCATGGATTTCAATACGGTTAGTAGTTTCTGGATTGATGGCATCGATCAGACGTTGCACGGGTTCGGCCCAGCCTTCGAAGTAACCTTTTAGGTCGCTAACAACCGTTGAGCGGTCCTCTGGCAAATCTTTGGGTAACGGTACGTCAAAGAAAAAATAGAAGCGGTTATCCGCAATCGGCATCACAGATACACGCTTGCCATCGGCGACGAACATGGTCCACTGATCGGCTGGAGCGATAGCCTCGTCGACTTCCACTAGGCCATTCCAGTTCACGTAGCCTGCGTAGCGGCGTTCGACTTTGTGACCCAAGACATATTCACGGGCAATGGAGTGCGCACCGTCGGCGGCGATCATAAAGTCCCCATGGGCCTTAGTGCCATCGGTAAAGGTGGCAGTGACACCGTTTTCATCTTGCGTCACGCATTCCAAGCGTTTGCCAAATTGCACTTTGTGGCGGCCCCACCAATCGATCATGCGTGATTGCAGGTCGGCACGGGACACTGGACATGGGCGTTCGCCCACTTCTTCCACCAGAGGTTTCAAACTGAAGCGTGTCATCTGTGCGGCGCTAAAGCCTTCGAGGTAAGCCATGTTGTGCATTGGCCCGCCGAGGTCATCCATGATTTGCCCCATGCCTAGGTGATTCATGCATTTCACGCCATTCGACCAAATCGAGATCGCAGCGCCCACCGGCTTCATTTCCTTAACGGCTTCGAAAACCTCACAATCAATTCCTTGTTGATCCAGTGCCGCCGCGGCAGACATACCGCCAATGCCTGCGCCAATGATGATTGCTTTCATACCGATTCCTCTGTGTTACCCATGTGTCGATAACCCTCTCTCGCAAGAACCGTGCCCAGAACGCTTGATCCCTCCTCAAGCCTTTATGA
This sequence comes from Marinomonas sp. HM11-D, assembly GCF_057626615.1. Taxonomy (NCBI): domain Bacteria; kingdom Pseudomonadati; phylum Pseudomonadota; class Gammaproteobacteria; order Oceanospirillales; family Oceanospirillaceae; genus Marinomonas; species Marinomonas sp. HM11-D. Next base: position 68,126 of record NZ_JBMMKT010000009.1, read on the forward strand.
AACAATAGTTTCAGTGTTTTGTTCGATTTTGAAACACTCGCCTAACAGAGAAAACGCCCCATTGCGGTGCAAAACAACCAGCCTAGTGCGCAACTAGCTACCACGGTAAGTGCTGTAGGAATACGGCGTTACCAGCAACGGCACATGATAATGACTGTCTTCATCGGCAATGCCAAAGCGCAACACCACCACATCGAGAAAGCGTGGTTCGGGCATGTCAATGCCCTGCTTCGCGAAGTAATCACCAATGGCAAACTCTAATTCGTAGCGACCCGCTTTGAAATTCTCACCGTCCAAAAGCGGCGCATCGCAGCGACCATCGTGATTAGAAATCATTTTCTGTACCAAGCTGCGAGAGCCATCTTCAGCCAATTGGTACAGCTCAATGGTGACCCCAGAAGCCGCTGCGCCGCGGGTGGTATCAAGAATATGTGAAGTCAAATAACCCATAAAAATCCCTTATAAAAACAAACCAAAGTGAACCACTTGGAAAAATTAAACTTGCACTTTGCCGCGTTTACGGCGGAAAGTGTAAGAACAAAATCTATGCCAGCAAACGGCATCAGCTAAGCACACTTACACAACAAATACCAAGGAACAAAGCTCTATGAGCACGACGAACACTCCCCTACTAGAGCAAGATAAAGGCAGCTTTATCAATCACTTAAAAGATATTTACGAGCATTCAAAATGGGTCGCCGAAGCGCTGCATGAACAGCGTGACACACTGGCGAATCATCCTGATGGCATCCAAGCTGCAGTGACTAAAGCCATGCACGATATCATCGAAGCCTCTGACCACAGTACCCAGCTCGCGCTACTTCGCGCACACCCAGACTTGGCCGGTAAAGCGGCTTTGGCGGGGGAATTAACCGATGCCTCCACCAGCGAACAAGCGGGTGCGGGCCTCGATCAGCTGACGCCACCCGAGCTGAAAAATTTCTTAGCACTGAATATGAGCTATCGCGATAAATTTGATTTCCCCTTCATCATGGCAGTGAAAGGCGCGACCAAGGATCAAATTCTCGAAGGCTTTGAGGCACGTTTACCCAACTCGGTGGAAACGGAATTTCGTCGCGCACTCAATGAGGTACACAAAATTGCAGGCTTTCGATTGGCTGCATTACCGCCAGCATTTTGGGACGAATAAACCGCTTGGGACATTTTCAGAGAGATCACTCTATTTGCGACAGAGTTTGAGAAGGAACGTAATGCCCCTTTCGTTTCAGTTGACAACTTAACGAAACAATTGTTTCATAGCCAAAGATCAAAGGAGCGACTTATGAAACACGCAATCGTCCAAAACCCATTTTTACGCCTACCAGAACACTTCTCCCCGACAGTGGTGGCTGCCTCTGAGCAACCACTTGCAGGTATGCGTTTGGCGGTGAAAGATTTGTTTCATATGCAAGGTTTGCCGACCACAGCAGGCAACCCAACGTGGCTGGCGACTCATGATCATCCGACAGCAACCGCGTCCAGCGTTAGCACCTTGCTGAGCGCAGGCGCGCAGTTTGTCGGAAAGACGATTACCGACGAATTGGCTTACAGCCTAAACGGGCAAAATATTCATTACGGCACACCACAAAACCCAATTAATCCGGAGCGTTTACCCGGCGGTTCATCGTCAGGCTCGGCAGTAGCGGTCTCTGGAAATCTTGCTGAGATTGGTTTGGGTACCGATACCGGCGGTTCGATTCGTGTGCCATCAAGCTACAACGGCTTGTTCGGCTTACGCCCCACTCACGGCGTGATTGCCATGGATAACATGGTGGCGTTAGCACCGTCTTTTGACACGGTTGGCTTTATGACTCGCAACCTTGATGAGCTAATCAAGGTTGCTAAAACTTTGCTACCTAACCAACAACCTGTGCTTGCTAAGACACTGATTGCCAAAGCATTAATCGAACAAGTCGAACACAAAGACGCGCTACTTCAGCAGCTAGACGAATGGACAAGTGAAGGCAAACTGAGTGCAGGTCAGAATCTTGAAATCGACCCTGTATATTGGCAAACCGGTACAACCTTCCGCACCCTACAAGGAGCGGAGATTTGGCAAACTCACGGTGAGTGGATCACGCAAAATGATCCTGATTTTGCGCCAGACATCGCCAGCCGTTTTCAGTGGACCCAAACCATCAGCACTGACGAAGTGTGCCAAGCCAAAGCGCAGCAAGCTAAGTTTCGTGCATGGCTAGATGAGCAACTAGAAGGTGCCGTCTTGATACTGCCGACCACACCTGGCCGTTCACCACTTTTGACGATGAAAGACAATGAGTTAGCCGATTACCGTAACCAGCTTTTGGAGCTGACGGCGATCGCTGGTCTATGCGGTTTACCGCAATTGCACCTACCGGTTTGTGACATTGACGGCGCACCGTGCGGCCTATCCCTGATTGGCCCACGCGGAAGCGATTTGAGTTTGTTAGCCCTAGCCAAAGACCTAATGGAGTAACACATGTCTTCGATTGCATTTACAGCGCCACATCACGAAGCTACCAAAGCAGGTCAAGCCATCCTTGAACAAGGCGGCACGGCGATTGAAGCCATGGTCGCAGCGGCGGCAACGATAGCAGTGGTCTATCCACATATGAACGGTTTGGGCGGTGACGGCTTTTGGCTGATCAGCGAACCGGGTAAAGCCCCCATCGGCATTGATGCCTCTGGTAAAGCAGCGCAGCTTGCGACTTTGGACTTCTTTCAAGGCGAAGATGCGATCCCTGCTCGCGGCGGTAAAGCCGCCGTAACCATGGCAGGCGCCGTAGCGGGTTGGCAAAAAGCGTTAGACATTAGCGCTTTCTGGCAAGCGCCTAAGCCATTAAACGAACTGCTGAAAAATGCTATTGATCATGCAGAGAATGGCATCGAAATTACGGAAAGCCTGCAAGCGGCCAGCCAAAAAGTACACAACGATTTGGCGGCGTTGCCAGGCTTTGCTCAGTTTTTAGATCAAGGTGAAACACTGACTCACGGTAACCGCCTAACACTGAGTACCTTGGCACAAACGCTAAAACACTTAGCAGAAATAGGTTTAGACGACTTTTACCATGGTGATGTGGCAGAGAAACTGGCGGCCGATCTTGAAGCGGCCGGCTCTCCAATTCGTTTGGCAGATTTCCATGATTACCGCGCTGAACAAGTGACGCCGTTAAGCGTGGAAACCGGCGTGGGCAAGCTTTACAACCTGCCTGCCCCGACACAAGGCATTGCCTCTTTGATCATCTTGGCGCTGTACGATCGCATTCATCAGCTAGGCGATGGCGGTGAAACCGATATGGCGCACCTACTGATCGAAGCGACTAAACAAGCCTTTATCGCCCGCAATGAGTACGTCACCGATCCAGCGCGTTTAAGCGCTGAGCTACAAGACCTATTGAGCGATGAAAACCTATCTGCCATGGCTGACAAGATTGCCATCGACCAGGCCCAAACGTGGCCACACCCTGCGAAACACGGCGACACCATTTGGATGGGTTGCTGTGACAGTGAAGGCCGCATGGTGAGCTACATCCAAAGCCTGTACTGGGAATTTGGCAGCGGCATCGTCAGCCCAAGCACCGGCATTGTATGGAACAACCGCGGTTCATCGTTCAGTCTTGAAAAAGGCCATTTGCAAGAACTTAAGCCGAATTTAAAGCCATTTCACACCCTAAACCCTGCTTTTGCAGAGCTTAACGATGGTCGTCGCATCAGCTACGGCACCATGGGTGGCGAAGGCCAACCACAAACCCAAGCGGCGCTATTCAGCCGTTACGTGTACCACAAGCAGCCACTGGCACAGAGCATCGCCGCAGGCCGTTGGTTATTGGGCCGTACGTGGGGGGATGTAAGCCACAACTTAAAAGTGGAAAGTGATTTCGCGGCGGAAGCCGCAGAGACATTGATTGCCCGCGGCCACGACCTAGTCGCCGTGCCAGCGTGCAATGAATTAATGGGCCATGCTGGCGCCGTGGTGTTGTTCCCAGAGGGCAATACCGATGCTGCCACCGACCCACGCAGTGATGGCTTAGCCGTTTCTTCGGCTAGTCATTTGGTCTGAAATGCGTCGAAGTTGATTATGAAAGCGCAGGCTCGCAAAGAGAAAGTCATTCAGACTGAGCCGCCAATTAGGTAATGGCCGCCGGCTGGCAGACATCCCTGTCTGCGACAGCCTACCCAGCCCATCCATGGGCTGGTGCTTGCCATAACCTAATTGACTGTCTCACTAAATGAAGTACGTATTCAATGGGATCAAAACAATTCTAGAGGCCAGCAATCAGGATGATTGCGTAGGCTTAATCGGCACATGGATGTGCCGTCTAAGCCGGGCTGAAGAATTCGTTTTGATACCAAACAAACACAAACATCTGAAGTAAAAAAAGAGAGCAAAACATGTCGTTCATAATGGAAAACTATTCCATGATTTTAGCCATGATGGGTACGGGCGTAGTCGCGGGTATCTTGGCAGGTCTGTTAGGCGTTGGTGGCGGTATCGTAATCGTGCCAGTGCTGTTTTTCTTATATCAAGGCCTAGGTGTTAGTGCAGACACGGCGATGCTCGTCGCGACCGCTACATCTCTAGCAACGATTATCCCAACGTCGATCAGTTCGATCCGCGCGCACAATGCAAAGGGCAATGTGGATTTCCAACTGCTGAAAGCATGGGGTTTCTTCATTTTCCTAGGCGTATTGCTAGGTAGTTTCGTAGTGACTCGCGTTGATGGTGAGTGGCTAACGCTGCTATTTGGTGTGATTGCAACACTATCGGCGATCAATATGTTGCTGGGTAAGAAAGACGCGTTTTTCCAGTCCCTTCCAGGTAAAGGCGGCCAGAGCATCATCGCCACTTGTATCGGTTTCTTCAGCTCTATGGTCGGTATCGGTGGCGGTACGCTAACCGTGCCAACGCTAACTTTCTGTAACTACCCAGCGCACCGTGCTGTCGGCACTGCCGCGGCGGTAGGTCTGATTATTTCTCTGCCAGCGGCGGTCACTCTATTGATCGCAGGTCAAACGCCAGCGGATTCACCATTCGGTACTTTTGGTTTGGTGAACCTAGTGGGTGCAGCCTGCATCATCCCGCTGACGGTATTGTTCGCGCCAGTGGGTGCGGGCCTTGCCAACCGTTTGAATGCAGCCATGTTGAAAAAAGTGTTCGCGGTAACACTGATTTTCACTGGTCTTAGAATGCTTTACCAAGTTTTAGCGTAGGAGCTACCCCATGCAACCTCTACAATTTCCACCACGTTTGCTAATGGGTCCAGGCCCAATTAACTGTTACCCAAGTGTGTTGCAAGCCATGTCAACGCAGCTAGTGGGTCAATACGATCCAACTATGACGGGTTACATGAACGAAGTGATGGCGTTGTACCGTCAAGTCTTCAATACGCAAAACGAACAAACTCTCCTAATCGATGGTACGTCTCGTGCGGGCATCGAAGCGTCTTTGGTATCCGTGCTTGAGCCTGGTGATAAAGTACTTGTGCCAATCTTCGGTCGTTTCGGTCACTTACTGACTGAAATTGCAGAGCGCGCCGACGCGGAAGTACACACCATTGAAGTGCCTTGGGGTGAAGTCTTCGATCCACAGCAAATCGAAGAAGCGATCAAACGCGTGCAACCGAAAGTACTAGCCATCGTTCAAGGCGATACATCTACTACCATGCTACAGCCACTGAATGAAATCGGCGGCATTTGTCGTGCTCACGATGTGTTGCTGTACACCGATGCGACGGCGTCTATCGGCGGTAACCCATTTGATATGGACGCGTGGCAAATCGATGCAGTATCGGTTGGCCTGCAGAAATGTCTTGGCGGCCCGTCTGGTAGTGCGCCAGTAAGCTACAGCGATCGTTTTGTTTCTGCAGTACGTAAACGCCACCATGTGGAAGCAGGTATTCGTGATGCACACCATACCGAGTCTTTGGGCTCACGTATTCGCTCGAACTACTTCGACCTTGGCATGATTATGGATTACTGGGGCGAAGAGCGTCTAAACCACCACACCGAAGCGGCGACCATGCTGTTTGGCGCACGCCAATGTGCGGTGGAACTGCTACGCGAAGGTCAAGCTACTGTGATCGCGCGCCATCAGTTGGCAGGTAATGCCATGCTAAAAGGCATTCAAGCAATGGGCTTGCAACCTTTTGGCGATCTAAGCAATAAAATGAGCAACGTGGTGGGAGTGATCATCCCTGACAATGTGGATGGCGAGAAAGTGCGTCACGATATGCTCAACATCTTTAACATCGAGATCGGCACCAGCTTTGGCCCATTAAAAGGTAAAGTGTGGCGCATCGGCACCATGGGCTACAACGCTCGCCAAGACGCGGTTTTGCACACGCTTCAGTCACTTGAAACCGTGCTTCGCGGCCAAGGTTTTGCTCTGCCAAATGGCGAAGGCGTCGACACAGCATTAGCAGTGTACTCTTCAGCAAAAGAAAGTGCGGCGCAAAAGGCCAGCCTATGATGGATTTCAAACGCCTTGGCCAAGAGGTCATGGAGCGCTTGGAGACGCTTGGCAAGATTAGCCAAGCGTCCGAGCACCTCGACCGTCGCTACCTGACTGAGCAACATAAAGAAGCCAACCAATTGGTTGGCAGCTGGATGGAGGCCGCAGGTATGCAAACTTGGCAAGACCAAGCAGGTAACCTGTGGGGCCGTTTTGAGGCCGAGGATGCCAACGCACCACGCTTTATTATGGGCAGCCACCTAGACACGGTACCAAACGGCGGTAAATACGATGGCATGCTAGGCGTTGTCGCGCCAGTGACCTTGATCGAAGCGTTCCAAGCGGAAGGGATTCGTCTGCCTTTCCATTTGGATATCGTCGGCTTTGGTGACGAAGAAGGCACCCGCTTTGGTTCAACTCTGCTAGGTAGCCGTGCTCTAACCGGTCAATGGCCAGCGAGCTGGGCCGAGCTAAAAGACGATGACGGCATTAGCCTTGCTGAGGCGCTGGAAAACTTTGGATTAAGCTTCGATAAGGTCTCTGAAGCAGCGATCCCAACAGATAACCTTAAGGGCTACCTTGAGCTGCATATCGAGCAAGGCCCGGTTTTAGAAGAGAAAAATCTTCCCGTCGGTGTCGTCAGTGCGATCGCTGGGGCCAAACGCTTTGAATTTACCGTCACAGGTATGGCCGGTCACGCGGGCACTGTACCCATGCCAATGCGTCTAGACGCGTTAGCAGCCAGCAGTGAAATGATTTTAGCAGTAGAAGCCGTAGCCAAAGAACATGGCGTGGTGGCTACTGTGGGCCAGATTAGCAACCGCCCAAACGGCGTTAATGTGATCTCTGGCAAAACCGTTTTCTCATTGGATATTCGTAGCGAACACGACCAACAGCGTGATGATGCTTTGGCCGATATCATGGAGCGTTTGGCAAAAATCGCTGCAAAACGCAACGTAACCTTGGAACATCAGCAAACCCACAGTGCCAACGCTGTGCATTGTGATGCCGAGCTGCAAAGCGTCTTGCGTGATGCCATCGCCGCGCAAAATATCGATGTGCATACTTTGTTTTCAGGTGCTGGTCACGATGCCATGGCGATTGCAGAGATTTGCCCCGTAGCCATGCTGTTTATGCGCTGCGACAAAGGTATTAGTCATCATCCGGCGGAAGCGATTATGGCCGAAGATGTGGTCACGACCTTGGCAGTATTAAGCCATACATTGCAGAGTCTAAAGTAGGCTTGGGGTATAAGCATCCATGCAATTCAATTAGCTTGCGCAATTCTCGTTCCTCGACAGCGTCTGTGCTAATTAAACGCATGAAAGCTTATTAATAGGACCTCAAGACATTATCAGTTAAAAGGGGTCAGATCCCTTTAACGAAAGCATTCAAAAGGCTATGTCATATAATATTGAAGGGATCTGACCCCTGGATTAATTACAGGAATCTCCCATGCAATTTACTCGAATTTATAATGACGATCAGGGCAAAAGCCATTTCGGTGAAGTGAACATCGATGTCCGTGATGGTGGGCCAATCGGTATGTTGTCGGAGCGTTTTTCTGCGGGTGAGATGATCTTTCGTGAAACCCCAGCGGACTACGACTTTAAATGGCACCCAGCACCAAAACGTCAGCTGTTGTTTATCATTAAAGGCAGCTGTGAGTTTAAAGTCTCAAATGGTGAAACCCGCCAATTCAAAGGCGGTGACGTGCTATTGCTAGAAGACACCGAAGGCGAAGGCCACTGCTCTAAAGCGCTGAACAACGAAATCCGCCACTCGATTTTTGTTACGCTTCCAGAAGGGACAGTGTTGTAAATTTCACTATTCAAGCTCTGCGATAGAAAGCAGAGCTAATCTTCTTAAGATGACTATCTAGTACTTCCTCTTCATTCCTATTTGAATTAGTGTCCTAAAATACACCGTCTAAATAATTGAGACTTTAGGAAATGGACTCTAGAAGATCACCTTTCTATACTTTACTTCATTCATACATCTTCCCTATTTTTATCATTGCCATTCCTCTTGTGACAGCTTGGGTAGGCCATAGCTATTCTAAATCAACTTCACAAGCTCAGCTCCGTGCAGACTATATAAAGCTGGCAACTAAGGTTTTGATGGAGGAGCCCAATAAAAATAATGAGCAACTTCGAAAATGGGCAGTAAATGTCATCAACTACTACTCTGAAGTCAAAATGGAGCGTGAAGCAGAACTGCAGTTTATTGAGCAATTCAATTTTTCAAAGACATTAAATTCATATAATGAATCACTTGAGGAAATTATCTCGAAGTTATCAAAGCAGGTGACTGATGATGCAGTCCCCAAAAGCTAGCACTAAAGGAAGCAATCGATTTGAATAGCAGCATTACCGACAAGTTGGTTACTTTAGCCACTGATGCTAAGAGTATCTCTGCTCTGTGGCTATACGGCTCGCGCGCTAAGGGCAATCATCGTCCCGATAGTGATTATGATCTGGCGGTGCTGTTTACCGAGCGTGTGGATGACCCATTGGATCGCCGCTTGCGACCTGAATTACTGGCGATGGATTGGGCGAAGGCACTTGGGTTATCGGAAGATAAGCTAAGCATTGTCGATATCCAGAATGCGCCGATTCCGTTGGCGATGAATATCATCTCTGGCAAGCTGCTCTATTGTGATGATCATGATGCACGTTTGGCGGCTGAAGGCATCATTATGTCCAAAGCTGAGTTAGACTATCAGTACCATTTGAAGCACTTTGGACCCTAACTGATGCCTGATTCTTATTACTTGTCTGCGATTCGTTTAAACGCTAAAACCTATCAGTCTGAGTTAAACGAGTTACATGAGATTTTAGCTGAGCGTAACTTATCAACCTTTGAATATCGGGCAGCGGAGCGTTCTCTGCAAGTGAGTATCGAAGCGGCGATTGGTGTTGCCAAGCATTGGGCAAAGTCATTGTCAGGCAACAGTCCCAGTGAGGCTTATCAAGCCTTTGAAGTGATCTCGCAGTATCAGCTGTTAACACTTGAACAGCTCACAAACTGGCGCAAAGTGATTGGGCTCCGCAATGCACTTGTTCACGATTATCTAAATATCGATCCAAATATCGTGCGCTCTATTATTGCTCAGGGTTACTACCAAGACGTTTTTGAATTTATTGCTTTGGGCACAAAAGCACTAGAATCAGCCTAGCGATCACCATTCCCCTTACCGACAGTATGGGGAATGGACACGACTTAACTCAAACTACTCAATGCCTCACACCTGCTGCTTACGAATACTCTCCAGCAACCAATCCACCACTGGGTCGGCAATATCGGCGGCGCGGTCGTAGCTCATCCATGAGTTGTAGTCGATCATGGTGAGGTTTTCTTGTTCGCCGAGTACCCAAGACCAATCAATATGGTTGGCGATGTCGTCCATGTTGTCTTCAATAAAGGCTTTTAGCTCATTGCTTTTAGGATGAATCTCGCCGTTTTCCATTAAGCCAAGAGGTAGGTTAAAGCGGAAATTATGAAGCACGGTTTCAAGATCCAGCGCGCTATCACCAGCGGTGTAGCGAAACAGCTCTTGTTCCAGACGATCGCGACGTTCAACGGCCTCATCGATGATTTTTTGCTGGTACTCTTCACCTTGATGGATAAAAAAGTTCAGCCCTGGTGCGCTGGCAGAGTCTCGAAACATGCGGCTGTTGTCGCCCGATTCCCATGGTTCTAGACCAAACTGGTTATAGACCATTTGATCGAGCATTTGGCTGTTTTCGCCCTCTGCCAACCAGTCTTTCACTGTTTTTGGTGCATTTTCAAACTGCTGTTGCTGGGTTTGCACGGCGTTGATTAAGCCTGCGAACTTACTAACAAGATCATTAATTTGGTCGGCTTGTGGGTGCAAGTTTTCCCCTGGCAACATTGCTGGGGCTTTGCCTTCACTAAGATTATCTAAGATGTCCTGTAAAGACATGCTCGGTTCAATGCCTTGCATTTGGCCACTGATATTTGCCGACAAGGTCGAGTAAATATTGCTGTATTCGGCCAGCAGACTTTGTTGCTCTCGCTGCATCATGCCGGTGGCCAGAGCGTTTTTCATGGAGCCTGCATCGCCCATCATCAGCGCCATCTGGATAGCGCGTTTGGTGTAGTCTTCATGCACAGGGAAGGAGAAAAGCATGGAGTCGAACAGAGAGAAGTTGTCTTTCTGACTGATATTACCAAGCTCACTGGGCACCATCATTTGCGCCCCTTGATCATCGCGGATATTGAAGCGAAAGCTGCCCAATAATGCATCACTGTGCTCTCGAAGGCCGTTTAAACCACTGTAACGGTGCTTCTCAACCATCGCATCGATCTCAGGCGAGCGCTCAATTTGTTTGTCATCCAGCCATTCAGACAGATGCTGCGGGAAAGCTTTTAGATCATTATATTGAGTTTCAACATTGGAAATATCATCTTGATGCGATTGCCAAAATTGCTCAATTTGCTCGGCAAACTCAACACTTGAGCCATCGGCATTGAGCATCGGAGCTCGGCCGGCCGCGGCATTATCAAGCAACTGGTCGAGGTCAGCAGAGCCACCCTCATCGGACAGGTCTGCTTGCAAGGCATTGGATAAGTCATGAAAGCTGGCCAGATAATCAGCGGCTATCTGGCGCTTTTCGGTGGTCATCTGCGCTAAATAACCCGCGGCTTGCTGTCCGACTGCGCTATCCTCCATCATCGCCCACCATTGGGTATTAGTACGTTCACTCCAAAAACGTAGCTTTTCGTTTTGGATCTGCGGCTCGTCAGTGCTTTTACGCCACTGGGTTTCTTGGTAGGCATCTGAGTTCTCGCCAATTAAACCCTCCGCCTTAAGCTCCTGCAATTCGCGCGCAGTCGCGGTTTTATTATTTACGCTACCCCACAAACTAGGGTCCATTCTGGAAGATACCGTCGTCATACAAACTCCTTTTTAGTATTCGTCTCACTCGATCAAAGTCCTATTAGCGGCAACTGAGCGCCGCGACTTTCCGCAAACTTGGCAAGAACCTCTGCAAAAATGCCGTTTTCTAAGCAGATTGATTCGTTATCTGTAGTCGTTCGCAAAGCTTGTGCCAAAACAGTATTCACTACTTTCAAAAGGTTTTTTCATGACATTTGTACGACGTTTGCGTCGAATGGTGAATTTTGGCGATTGGCAGGGCCAACCAGTTATTATATTGTCTATACAGTCAACATCTTCCGAATATGAAGATTTCTCTTCCTTATCGTCTGGGTTCGTTCATAAATGGCGTTACGGCACTTCTTACTTTTGCTCACTTTTTTGCTGACATGGCACTCTGCGTCGGCAAGCGATAACGTTGCGTCGCACTCCTTTATTGCCGATATCCATTTCTATCAAGAGCCTACCGAACAACGCCTATCTCTAGCACAAGCACAGCAACACTTTGCCGAGGGCGACTTTGGTCAAGCCGAGCGGCCCTATTTAACGTTTGGCATTAGTGATCGAGCGGTTTGGGTGCGTTTGCTGTTGGATAATGACAGCGGCAGTGCACAAACACGGCGTTTAACCGCAGGCCTGACTTGGATCGAGAACATCGAAATGTACCAAGTCACAGGGGATGCAATACGGATGCATGAGGCTGGGGACGGCACCTTGGCCGATGAGCATTTGCTACCCGCTGTCGGCATCGTATTCCATGCGGATGTGCCCGCGGGGCAAAGTGAGATTTGGTTAAGGGCGCAATCCTATGACCCGATTACTATGCCGATTCAGTTACTGACCTTAGACCAATCGCAACACAGTGATAGTGTGGCGCATCTAGGTTCGGGGCTGTTGTACGGTATTTTGCTGGCGCTGGCAGGCTTCCAGCTGGTGCTGTACAGCATTTTAAAACACCGTAATGCGCTGTTTTATTCCATCTATATTGGCACCTTTGTGATTATGAACTTTGGTTACAGCGGCTATGGCTTTGCTTGGCTATATCCACACAGTCCGATGATCCAGAATTACAGCACACTGTTCTTTATGGTGCTGCATGCTGTGTGTGGTTTAGTGTTTATGCGTAACTTCCTACAACTCAATCAAGTTATGCCAAACCTTGCTCGAGGCCTAAAGAGCTATATGTGGACTGGCGTGCTGATGATGAGCGTTTTTGTCGTGATGCAGTCTCACTTCTTGTCGGCGCTTTGGTCATTTGGTTACATCACGCTCACTACGCTAATTATGATCGCTGCCAGCATTATGTGCTTTGGCAAAGTAGAAGACGCACGCTATTTCCTACTCGCCGTCTGCTGTAGCATGATCGGCCTATGTGTGACGTCTTTGTCGAACTTGGGCTTCTTACCCTATACCAAGCTTGGCTATCACGCGGCTGAGATTGGTGTGGTCTGTGAAGCCATTATCCTTGCGGTGGTGGTGACCCATCGTCTAAAAGCCATCGAAGATGAGCGTATCACCACAAAATTCTTGGCGACCTATGACCCGTTAACCAAGCTCTTTAATCGTCACACCTTTGAAGAAACAGGCGCTAAGCTGTTTCAACAAGCGCAACAGCAGCAAAGCACCCTGAGCCTAGCCATCATCGACCTCGATCACTTTAAATCCATCAATGATAACCACGGCCACCAGGTAGGGGATTTAGCGCTGAAGCACATTGCCAACCTTTTGAAACAGGAGGTGCGCCAGCATGATGTGGTCGCACGCTGGGGCGGCGAAGAAATGGTGATCCTGATGCCGCACACCAGTTTGATCCAAGGTTTGGCCTTAATGGAAGCGTTACGTCATGCCATTGAAGCCTCCCATTTCACTCACGACGGTGTGAAGATCCCCATTACGGCCAGTGTTGGTGTGGCCGCAAGCAATGAATATAAAACCCTGCAAGAGCTGTTTATCGCCGCAGACGAGCGCTTGTATCTGGCGAAAAACCTCGGCCGCAACCGCGTCGAGTTTGTGATGCCGGCTTAATATTCGTCATTTCACGGCTTTCGATTCCATTTCGTCACGATTCAATGCTAGCCTGTTCAGACTTACAAAGGACTGACGAGGCGCGATTATGACCATTCAAGAACTGTTGGGCATTGAGTTACCCATTATTCAAGCACCGATGGCAGGTGTGCAGGATCATGAGCTCGCGGCGGCGGTCAGTAATGCCGGAGGCTTAGGCTCACTGCCTTGTGCCATGCTGGATGCCGAGGGACTAAAACGTGAACTTACTGCTCTGCGTGCAAAAACCGCTAAGCCTTTCAATGTAAATTTCTTTTGCCATACTCCGCCCTCACCAGACAAAGCGGCGGAAGGCAAATGGCGTGCGGCGCTATTACCCTATTTTGAAGAATTCGGCCTAGAGCTGACCACTATCAAAGAGGGTCCTGGCCGAGCGCCGTTTAGCTCAGAAATGGCAGATATCCTTGAATCCTTCCAACCTGCAGTGGTGAGCTTCCACTTTGGCCTGCCTGAGCCTGCGTTGCTGGAACGGGTGAAATCATGGGGTACCAAGGTGCTCTCTAGCGCCACTACCGTGGCTGAGGCGAAATGGTTAGAGGCCAATGGCGTTGACGCCATCATTGCTCAGGGTGTTGAAGCCGGCGGTCATCGCGGATTTTTCCTAGATAAAGACATCGCCACCCAAGTAGGCACCTTTGCTTTAGTGCCACAAATCGTGAATGCGGTATCCATACCGGTGATTGCCGCAGGTGGTATCGCCGATGCTAAAGGTGTGAAAGCCGTCATGGATTTGGGCGCTGTTGCTGCACAGGTTGGAACGGCTTACCTACTGTGTGATGAAACCAAAACCAGCGCAGTACACCGTGCAGCCCTACAGAGCGAGCGCGCCCCAATCACCGCCCTGACCAACCTATTCAGCGGTGGCGCGGCACGAGGTATCGTCAATCGAGTGATGACAGAGCTTGGTCCCATGTCAGCCAGTGCTCCAGCTTTTCCGCTGGCCACTGCCGCCATGGCCCCGTTAAGAGCGGCGGCCGAAGCGCAAGGCTCGGGCGAGTTTTCCCCACTGTGGGCGGGGCAAAATACCAGCGGCTGTCGCGCGATCTCAGCCGCCAAATTAACCCAAGCCTTGGCGCAAGCTTAGGCCTGAAAACTCGTCTGCGCGATGGCATCGTGACCGTGGAGGCTCTCTTGGTGCTCAACCTTAAGGTGGCCACTGTAGCCTTGTGCTGTTAACGCTTGGATCAAACGGCGGCTGGCGTCTTCGACAAACATAGGGTTAGCCCCATTACGCAGAGCAAATTGCTGTTCATCGTCCCGTTTTACATAAGTCTGTACTGGTGTGCCCAAGGCGGCTTCACACAATTCAATCAATTCACTGATCGGCAATTCGGCTTGCTCAATCACTACCGTGACCGTTGCCACACTGCGCTGGCTATGAGGTATGGCTAAGGTGCCCTGCTGCTCTAGCCACAGCGCTACTTGCTCATCGGACATGGCCTCTGACTGACTCTTAGAGTGAGCCAAGAAGGCGTCTTTTAAGGCTTTTCGTGACAACGCTGCCGATGCTGGACAACTAGAGGAGTAAGTCACCTGCACTGTCAAATTTAAGAAAAAACCAGCCGCTTCGCTGTAGCTTGCCTGCAAGGTGAGCGGGTAGGCATTCCAGCCCCATCCTTGACTGTTTAAGGCCGCACGTTTCATCTGAACGACTGTGCTTAAGCTCAGAGTAAGCTCTGAGGCAGACACTTCTTGTTGCTGCACCAGCGCCTGCTGCGCGCAGTGTTGCAAGCGGCTGCGGCACAAGGGCGCTTGACTCAGCTCGAGCAAACTTTGGTACATGCGTGACATATGTAAGCCTTTTTGACCATTGCTCACATTGGCACAAATCGAAGCGCTGGCGGCGCAGGTCACATGCTCGTCTGCCAAGGCCATGGTCACAGGTAAGGCAATGCCAGACATACCGACTTGATCGAGCGGAATCGTGCTTGCCAAGGTGCTAGCAACGTCTGGTAGGAGGGAAGCAGAGCTCATCGGGAGCGAATCTCCGTTGTTATAACAGTGGTAACGCCAAATACTCAGCGCGCGTGAGTCGATCCACAATTTGTGATTGCGTGAAGGACTTTTCGAATAAATCGATTCTATATTGTTATGTTATAACATTTGTTGAAATTGATTCACGACAACAACACAAGGATTCATATGACGACGGTTTCACAAAAAACAGCATTGGTAGTCAGCGCCCACTCAGCGGATTTTGTTTGGCGCGCGGGCGGCGCTATTGCGGCACACGTTAAACAAGGCTGGAAAGTTCAAGTGATTTGTTTGTCCTACGGGGAACGTGGCGAGTCTGCAAAGTTGTGGCGGCAGCCGAATATGACGCTGGAACGCGTCAAGCAAGTGCGTCAGCAGGAAGCCCGCGCCGCGGCAGAGATCTTAGGCGCTGAAATCGAATTTTGGGACATTGGCGACTACCCGATGCGTATCAGCGATGACATCTTACTGCGCTTGGTGGATGTCTACCGTGAGCTGCAACCTGAATTTGTCTTAAGCCATTCCGAAAAAGACCCTTACAACTTCGACCACCCGTTGGCCATGCATGCGGTGCAAGAAGCACGCATCATTGCCCAAGCCGAAGGCCACAACCCAGGTCAGCCGATTATCGCTGCACCGCCAGTGTACGCGTTTGAACCACACCAAACCGAGCAATGTGAATGGCAGCCGAATACCTTTTTAGACATCACCGAGGTGTGGGAATTAAAACGCCAAGCGATTGAATGCATGGCCGGACAAGAACATCTGTGGGATTACTATACCCGTGTGGCGCTGCAACGTGGCGTGCAGGCGAAGCGCAATATTGGCATCACTGCCAAACGTAATATTCAGTACGCGGAAGGCTATATGAAGCTGACACCTACGGTGGTTGAGCAGCTGTAACGGTATGGCATCAAGGCCCACAAGCCTTGATGCTACATTGTCTAAGTCAGTGTTAACTTAAGATTTGGCCAATATACGGCTTAATGGCATCCACTGTGGTGCAGTGATTAGGAATCGAAACACTTTTGTAGCCATCGCCTTTAAAAGCACGGTCGATCTCCAACAAGACGCCGGTTTCCAAGCCGTTATCAACAAAGGTCACTTCGATCTCTTGCACGCCGAAGAGAGAAAACGACTCCGGTTTAAACTCGTATTCTTGGTAGCAAGGCAAGTGGGAGGCAAAGCTCGGCGCTTTCACTTGGCCTTTTTCGATATCCGATTTAAACAAGCGATAGCCGCTTTGGCTGATGTAATTGAGCACCGCCAATTGTGTTGGCGAAGGCAAAATCACCAGCGGATCTTTGTCCGAGCCATCCACGCCATTTTTGATATCAATGCCCGTTTCTAACCAAATTTTGGCAATACTGCGCCCCGCCAATTCGCTGGCAGGGATTTCTGGATGCAGATTCAAGGTAAAGGTTTTGGACAAGGTCTCCCCTGCCTGCACCGTCATATCCAGGTCCTGCCACCACTCTTGCAACACGGTACTGCGCTGCACTTCACGATCATGCTCAGCAGTGGAAACAGTGGTTTTGGCTTTTGTCATAATGGCAAAGGCTAGGCCTTGAATCTGTTGCTCAACCTCGCCCCCTTGGATCTCGACTTTGACCTGAAACGGCTCACCGGCACGCAATGTGTCCGACAATAAAATCGCATCCACTTTGGCTTTGCCAATGCCGACACTGGCCAATAATTTCTTAAGCATAGTAAGCCCTCCTATTAAGGGACCGGATGACCTTGGGACGCGACCCAGATGGCAAACCATTGATCATCTGTCAGCTGAATAGACAAGGCTTTTTGTGCGCTCTGGACACGTTCGATTTTGCCTGAGCCCAATACCGGTACAATGCCGGAAGGATGACGCAGCAACCAAGCTAGGGCGATTTGATCCACGCTGGCTTGATGCGCTTCAGCTACCGAAACGATTGCTTGGTGTAAGGTTGGGTTAATGCCTTCTAGTTTGAACAAGTCACCACCCGCAAATGGCGACCAAGCCATCGGCGTGACCGCATGCTGCTGCGCGTGTTCTAGGGTGCCGTCTTTAAAATGCTGTAACTCAATTGGCGAAAGCTCAATCTGATTGACTAGCAAGGGCATATCCAAGCGCGATTGCAGCAAATCAAATTGCTGCGCCGAGAAGTTCGACACACCAAAGTGTTTCACCTTACCCACGGTGTACAAATGCTCAAACGCTTCAGCGATATGGTCGGGATCCATCAATGGACTCGGACGGTGCAGCAACAGCATATCGATGCTTTCAATCTGTAGATTATTCAATGAGTTATCGACGCTTTGAATAATATGGCCAGTGCTCTGGTCGTAGCGATGGGAAGTGATCTCAGGGCGATTGGCACTGGGTAATAAAATCCCGCACTTGGTCACGATTTGCAGCTTATCGACCAACGATGGTTTCAGCGCGAGCGCCTTACCGAACAGGGTTTCACACTGATAATCGCCATAGATGTCCGCATGATCCACCGTGGTAATGCCCGCTTCGATACATTGCTCAATGAATCGCACCAGCTCTTGCTCACTCATGCCCCATTCGGCTAGACGCCAGTAACCTTGCGCTAAGCGTGAGCCTGTGAAACCGAGTGGGTGGTATTGATGATTCATAGCCTGTGTCCTTAATTAAACATGTGTCACTACTTTAGCAACTCACCCTAGCACTGCCTAGAGACGTCGACAGATTGGCAGGCCACGCAAACTCAAGTAGTGTGTCCCTTTAATTGGTACTAAAAAGGCTCCCCTATGTCTGATAACACCATGGCTGCGTTAGAGCAGCAAATTCACTTTCTCAAAGAAATTGATCAGCTCAAATCAGTGGTACGAAAATCGCCCCTGATTAACCAGTCTCGGCGTGAGAACTCCGCCGAACATTCGTGGCATTTGGCGATGTATGCGCTGATCTTAGCAGAACATGCCGATGCGCCGATCAACCTCGAACGGGTACTGAAAATGCTGCTGATTCACGATATCGTGGAGATTGATGCTGGCGATCACCCGATTCATGAGGCGGTCGATCATGCCGCTCAAGCAGCCAAAGAATTCGCCGCGGCGGAGCGTATTTTTGGCTTGTTACCGGCGCCACAGGGGGACGAGCTCAAAGCCCTATGGTTTGAGTTTGAAGCCGCTGAATCCGACGATGCGCGCTTCGCGAAATCTCTCGATCGCTTGCAACCCATGATGCACAACCTAGAAACCAACGGTGGCACCTGGCGTGAAGCCAATGTGACCCACGAACAGGCGGAACAGCGTTACACTCCGGTGATCAAAGCTGGCTCAACAACGCTTTGGCGCTATGCTAAAGAACAGGTAGATCGCTTTTTCTTGGGTAAAAAGTTAGGTAAGAAGTAGGTTGCAAAAACCACGGCTAGCTTACACACTGCCGACAACGCTTTTCAAAACTTGATAGGAGATAGAAGGATGTTCAAGGAATACAAGGTGGAACTGGTGAGCGAAGGTGGCTGCGGCACGATTCTGCTAGGCTCTTCTGGCTTACCAATCAAACGCTTGGAAGCCAAGCTTAATGAAGCCGCTTCAGAAGGCTGGGAATTGGCTTTCCAAGTCATTGAAAAGAAACGCTTTTGGCTATTCTGGACCCGTGAGACCGTGATCCTCACCCTAGGCCGTAAATAAGCGTGAATTGGCTGCAGAGCTTTTGCATTCGCTGCATTGAACGTTATCAGCGCAAAGGAGGCGGTGAAGCACAGTTTCGCGTCGACTGTAACTTCACCCCCACCTGCTCAGAATATACCCGCCAAGCGATTCTGCGCTATGGTGCGGTCAAAGGTTGCTGGCGTGGCTGGCAACGTATCCGGCGTTGTAATCAGCGCGATTTGGTCGATAAAATTCACGATCCTCTACCATAAGGACGGCGTTATGTTTGAAGCTTGGACATTAAAATCGGACCAGGTCGCCGAGCAAGAAGAAGCCTTGCGCCAAGCGCTACGCAACTTGTCTGATCAGCAACGTAGTGCCTTTTATAAAGCCTATAATCCACAGATCAAAGATCCCGACACCTATGCTACGTTGAATTGGTTCTTTGTTGCCGGCCTGCATAACTTCTATTTAAAACAATGGGCGGCGGGGTTATTCGATTTGCTTTTGATGCTCGTCGGTATCGTGATGTTAGCCGTGTTCTGGCCCGTGGGCATCGCACTCATCATCTTCGTCAGCCTAATCGAACTGCCTGCTCTATTTCGCAGTCAAATCATTGTCGCGGATTACAATAACCAACTGGGCTACCGCCTACTGAAATCACAACACAGTCGCCCTAATACGCTCTCCATCGAAGAGAAGTAGGCGCATTATGGCCAGCACATCGTTCGTAAAAATTGCCTCACTCACCACGCTTGCTCTGATCGCCTTTGCTGCCAACTCCGTGCTTACTCGTATGGCATTGGCTGAGCCTTTAATCGATGCGGCGAGCTTTACCACGATTCGTCTGCTGTCTGGTAGCGTGGTGCTGATGTTCATTCTAATGCTGCGACAAGATCAACAAACCACCTCTAGCAAAGGCAGCTGGCTTTCCAGCCTGATGCTGTTTGTCTATGCCATCGGCTTTTCATTGGCTTATTTGATGCTGGAAACGGGAACTGGGGCGTTGATCTTATTTGGTATGGTGCAGATCACCATGGTGGTGGCGTCGTTATTAAAAGGTCAGCGCTTAGCAAGACTAGAATGGCTAGGGATCGGCACCGCGTTCTCGGGCTTTGTCTATCTAGTCTGGCCTCAGGTTTCTACTCCCTCACTGAGTGGCATTTTGCTGATGTCTGTTGCGGGTATCGCGTGGGGCGTTTATACCCTGCGTGGCCGAGGTTCCAAATCGCCTTTGGCAGACACCGCCTATAACTTTACCCGTACTATTCCGTTTTTAATCGTACTGGCACTACTAAGCATCGGCCAGTTTGAGCTATCCAGTCGCGGGATAATCTTGGCGGTATTATCGGGAGCCATCGCTTCGGGATTAGGCTACACCCTCTGGTACAGCGTGCTGACTCACTTAAGCGCGACCCAAGCGGGCGTGCTGCAACTGCTGGTGCCGGTGATCGCGGCCTTTGGTGGCGTAATCTTTATGGCTGAAAGTATCAGTTTGAGATTGGTGTTTTCTGCACTATTGATCCTTGGTGGGATTTACTTGGTGATTAAAGCTACTAGCTTAAAAGTGCGCTAATAGAAGGTAGAAACGGAGCAACGACAGGCCCTAAAACTGTTATATGGTTCGAAAGTTCAGACATGAAGTTTTGGTAATGATTCCTGAAGCTATCAGTGCCCTGTGTTGAGCGCATTTCTTCAACATGACTACATATAGGCTCAATAATTTCAGGGGGTTGCACTGTTTTTAAAGCATCCAGAAGCTGTGAGAAAAGCTCTGTATCCACACCGTGGTTGATTGTCTTCTGCTCAAAATCATGACTGCCAGTAGCTACATTATGTACATTACCGGTAATGTAAGTGTTGAAGATTTGACTTACTTTATCTGTTGAAACTGCTGGGGAGGAAAGTGAAGCTTCTCCTGCGTTTGGAGCTTCCACCTCAATTTCTAGTACAAAGTTTAAGACTCTATTTCTTATCTCATCTAGAGCAGCTACTAATGCGGTCATAGGAATAACCTTCCAAGCCTGCATGCAGCTCATATTTCGATAAATATTTCTACCAACAACTGCAACAAAATCTGGATTCCATGGCTCATGTGCAGACTCTCCTTCAGATTGATTCACTAATGACTCAATTGCCGCAACAGGCTGCATCAGATGTGATAGAGACATGAGTTCACGAAATTGCTCAGGCAAACAAGAGATAGGTATATCTGCATTGTTAATACCTGATCCAAATGGTCCTGTAAAGTGGCCTTTAGATGCTACGTCAAGCACCCTATATTCTGGAAGGTCGTCTACATGCTTATAACCGCTTAACTCAGCTTCTACCCAAGATTTGAATTCGCTGCTTCCTAATCGTACAGCAAGCACCTTACACTTACGTAGCAAGCTCGCTAGATCAGTTTTAGAATCAATTGCCGCATCCTGTATTTCTCTTAAAAGAGACATGAAACCTCCATTTTGAAACTTATTTCCACCCCTAACAACTAATAAGCATAATAACTATTTTATAGCCACCTCGGCACATTACTTTTATAAACTTGATAAGTTTCAGGAAATACCTGTGCTAAATGCAGCTCTTCGACTTTTACTTGGCGCACTATGGTGCTGACACCAACCATCAGACACACCACTGAAAACACCGAGGGCAAAGCAAACACAAAGCCCACTTGAGACACTAGCACGGCGATAAAAATCGGGTTTCTCGAGTAGTGATAGAAGCCAGTGGTAATCAACTGCGCAGGGCCTTGTTGACTGACACCCGAGGCCCAGGCTCGACCCATATAAAAATGAATCACGATCGCGCAGGTAAAGCCTAAGGTCAGAATCAGCACGCCCACTAACACCACCGCAATCATAGAATGCCCTGGCAGCAAGCCTAAATAATCGTCGATAGCGGGATAAAACACACGCGCCACACAGATCAGCCAAATCACCAAACGAAACACATCAAAGATTTGGTGGTGCCACCAATTGGCAGAAAAACGCTGACCATGAAACACGCGCTCGATACCTGTGGCACGTTTTAAGGTGATGATACGCACCGTGTAGAACAAGGCGACAAAGGTATAAAACCAGGCGAGATAAAAGCGCGTAAACTCAATCAGTTGGCTAGGTGCTTCGGTAACTGTCATAAACGAAATCCATATCGAGCGACTGTTTGCAGCGCAATCTTATTTGAACGTGTCACAATTGTTCCACACCCGTTCCCAAAGCAAAACCCTAGGTCAGGTGTTTGACCCTAGCCTCCCAAATAGTTCCTTTTTAAGTGTTTGAGTCATAACGCTTTTATAAAAAAAAGCCGCTGGGTAGCGGCTTTGATCGTATAGCAGGTTTAAGCAGGTGGATGATGCTCGATCCAATGATCAGCGATATCACAACGACGGGTAATCCACACATCATCGTGAGACTGCACGTAATCAAGGAACTTCTTCAGCGCCATAAAGCGCGCAGGCTTACCCAGCGTGCGACAGTGCATACCGATCGACATCATTTTCGGTGCGGTTTCTCCTTCGGCGTAGAGGCAATCAAAGTTGTCTTTTAGGTACTGGAAGAACTCATCCCCATGACTAAAGCCGTACGGTGAGGCAAAGCGCATATCGTTACAGTCCAGTGTGTATGGGATGATCAGATGCGGTTTGGTTTTGCTGTCGTCTTCGTGATGTGGCACTTCCACCCAGTAAGGGAGATCGTCACCATAGTTGTCAGAGTCGTATTTTAGCTGAGGCTGCTCTGCCACCAGTTTACGCGTATTTGGCGAGTCACGTCCCGTGTACCAGCCCATAGGCATCACACCGGTTTCATCTTTGATGATTTGCAGCGCTTGTTGCATGTGCTGGCGCTCTTCTTCAATGGACATTTCTTGGTAATGAATCCATTTCAAACCGTGACACACTAACTCGTGGCCGCCCTGTACAAAGGCTTTGGCTATTTCGGGGTTACGCTGCAATGCCGTTGCTACGGCAAAGATCGAAAGTGGTAAACCACGTTTTTCAAACTCATTCAGAATGCGCCACACGCCATTACGAGAACCGTATTCGTATAGCGACTCCATACTCATATGACGGTCTTTAAACGGCTGGGCACCAAAGATTTCCGATAGGAAAGTTTCGGCATGCTCATCCCCGTGTAGCACACAGTTCTCGCCACCTTCTTCAAAGTTCAGTACAAATTGCAGCGCGATACGGGCTTTATTGGGCCATTCTACTTTGGGCAAGTTAGCGCGACCGTATCCGGCATAATCTCGTTCTAAGTAATGTTTCATGCTGTACTACCTTCTTCTAGCGATTCCAATGCTCATAGCGGCCGATAAAGGGTTTGTTGACTGGCGCGCCATATTGACCGGTTTTCGCGGTCTTTAGTCCTAACTGGTGCAAACTTTCTGCCAGCTTCACCGCAGCCGCCACACCATCAATAATCGGCACAGGTAATTCTGCGCGAAGACGATCCACCAGCGCAGACATACCGGCACAGCCTAGTACGATGGCTTCGGCGCCATCTTCGTCAATCGCCGCTTGGCATTCATCGCGTAGCTGTTTGTAGGCGCTTGGCTCAATGTGTTCCAGTGCCAGCACAGGAATGTCAGTGGCACGCACCCCACTGCACAGATGTTTGTAACCATATTTATGTAGCAGGTGCTCACTGGCGGGTACAGTTCGAGACAAGGTCGTCACGATGGCGAACTTATGGCCGACCATGCTGGCTAACTTAAATGCCGCTTCGGCAATACCGATGACTGGCGCATCCGCAAGTTCACGGGCCGCGTCCAAGGCAGGGTCTCCGAAACACGCGACAATATGCGCATCCACGCCCATTTCCTTACCCTTTTGAATCTGATCCAGCATGGCCGCGCCAGCCACCACTTCATCAAAGGCACACTCGATACTTCTGGGACCGTGTTCAGGGGTGCTGGCAATAATTTCGCTATCTGGCAGTGCGATCAAACGCGCACTGGCAGCCATGGCTTCGGTCATACCAGCACTGGTGTTCGGGTTAATAATCTGGATTCGCATGGTGGGTCTTTCCTAATTGAAACAGGCCTATTCTTGAAATAGGCGTTGAAAGTCGATGTGCTGTTCTTCCTGACTTTCGAGGATCAAGGACGCCTTAATCACCTGTAAATGATGTTTCATCCAGGCTTGTGCTTTTTTCGGCTGTCCTTGATCTAGGAGGTCTAGCAACTGGCTGTGGTCACCACAATCACAACTAACACTGCTGCGCGTACCATAGGCCGCGATCACCAGAGACGAACGATAACAAAGCTGTTCCACAAACGCGGCCAACACATTGTTGCCCGCCAATTGCGCCAGTTCATAGTGAAAGCGCGCTGTGGCTTGGATCGATGCGGCCATATCACCCGCCTGTTCGGCTTGGCGCTCTTCATCGACCAAGTCACGGAAACGCTCTGACTGCTCTGAGTTCCAGCTTCGTTGTACCCCAGCAATCAACTGCGGTTCGATCAGTATACGACTGTCTAAGACTTCTAACGCTTCGTCTTCACTTGGATGGTTCACTTGTGCGCCCTTATTGCGGGCAATCACGACAAAGTGTTCCAACGCCAAACGCTGCAAGACTTTACGAATCCCAGTACGACTGACGCCAAAGGCTTCTGACAATCGGTCTTCTGGTAATCGCGCACCGGGTGGCAATTGATGCTCGACGATGGCTTTCAAAATCTTTTGATAAATCTTTTCGTCATTCGACATGAATGTGGTCACCTAACATTGTATACAATTAAAACCTTAATCTTGTATACATGATTTTTAATATAACACGTCGTCCATGAATGCACATCCTTTATAAGCAATGGAAAAAATGCGCACAAAAATGGGACACAACCTTCTAGAAATGCCTAAATGCAGTGCAAACAGGCACTTTGAAACACTTCATTTCAACTAAAAACCCCAGAGAAACCGTTGTTTCAGTTTTTGGCACGGTAATTGTATTTGTCGATTGTATACAATCCAAAAACAGGAACCCTTCACATGAACAATAAACTACCAGTGAGTCCTAGACTCAGTAACGAAGACCTAAAACCGGATACCGAACAAAAGTGGGGATGGTACTCTATCTTCGCGTTTTGGATGTCAGATGTACACAGTGTCGGCGGCTATGTGTTCGCAGCCAGTCTCTTTGCACTGGGCCTAAACGGCATTCAAGTGTTTATCAGTTTGTTAGTGGGCATTTCAATCGTTTTGGTATTTGCCAATTTGATGGGTAAACCTGGACAAAAAGCCGGTGCTCCCTTTCCTGTGATCGCTCGTATGGCGTTTGGTGTGTTTGGTGCCAACATCCCTGCGGTGATACGTGGTTTGATCGCGGTGGTCTGGTACGGCATCCAAACCTTCCTGGCGTCCAGTTCCTTTATTATTCTGTTGCTGTACTTCTTCCCAGGTATGGAAACACTAGCAGATGACAGCTTCCTAGGTCTTTCTTACCTTGGCTGGATTGGCTTCTCAGCGATGTGGGTCATTCAAGGCATAGTCTTTATGTTCGGTATGGACATGATTCGTAAAGTGATCGACTGGTCAGGCCCTGCAATCTATGTAGCGATGTTTGCCCTATGTATCTACATGGTGAATCTAGCGGGCTGGGACAACATCAGCTTTACCCTAGGCGATGCTAGCCTGTCTGGTATGGATGCATTTGTACAAATGTTTATCGCCATCGCATTGGTTGCTGGTTACTTCGCAGGCCCAACGCTGAACTTCAGTGACTTCTCCCGTTACTGTGGCAGCTACAAGCAATTGAAATTCGGTAACCTACTAGGTCTGCCATTCAACTTCATCCTATTCTCTGTGTTCAGTGTGGTGATCGTGTCTGCCTCGATCCCTGTTTTTGGTGAAATGATCACTGACCCAGTGGAAACGGTACGTCGTTTGGATTCAGGCATGATCACCGTATTGGGCGCGATGACCTTTATCTTCGCTACTGTGGGTATCAATATCGTAGCGAACTTCGTCGCCCCAGCGTTCGACTTCTCTAACGTATCGCCACAGAAGATCAGCTTCAAAGCAGGCGGCTTTATCGCAGCGTTCGGTTCGGTATTGCTAATGCCTTGGAACCTATTTAACAACCCAGAAGTGATTCACTACACAGTCGACGTGCTAGCCGCCATGATCGGCCCGCTATACGGCATCATCATTGTTGACTACTTCTTTATTAAGAAAGGCAAGATCGATATCGACTCGCTATATACAGAGTCTGACAAAGGCATCTACTGGTACGACAATGGCATCAACAAGAAGAGTGTTTACGCCCTAGTGATCGCAGGTATCGTAGCCATCTTCTGTAGCTTCGTATTCACAGCGTTGGCAAACTACGCACTGTTTATCGGTGGTTTCACAGCGGCGATCCTGTACCGCTACATGATGGAACCTGAGCGCATCGCGCTGCACGGATTGGATATGGCGAAGCAAAGCTAAGCTGCGCCCTACACCATTTGAGCAGGCTTCCCTAGTGCCTGCTCAGCCTCCTTTTTGCCCGCTATTGGCTTTGCCTCTAGCGGGCTTTTTTATACTTTCAGAAAGATTCTTAGAGGGCTTCTCTTAATTTCTTTCCTTAACTCATATCTTTCCAAAAGTATGCTTTCTAGTAATGTGAGCCCAATGCCACAACTAACTACCTCGTGGATATAGGCAGGAAGACCAGTTGCAAAACCAATTGTTAAACCAATATCTTTGAGAGGATGATATGCTTTTGCCACGACTCTATTCGGTGAAAATTTTACACTCGATCTCAACTCATCTATAGCAGGCTGTACTCTGCGCTCTACAACTTCGTTCAGCGCCTTGTCGTAACCTTTTTCGAAAGGGAGTGGTTCAATTTTCTCTGACATATCAAGTAAGTAGTTATCTAGCGCAAGAAGCTCATCTTTATGACGATATTTAAGTTCTAAGATATCGTCGAATGAAGAAAACTCGAATGAAGGTAAATTCAATCTCATCACTTTTTGAGCCATTAAATTAGCTGCCAACCTTCTTTTTTCTAGGCTCTCACTAGATGCTGACTTAGCCCCTAACTCTAAGGCATATCTCAAACCTGCATTTAGCTGCTGATATACCAGCTGATTATCTATACAGCAGCTCATACCACTTCTGCTTAGTTCCATAAGGAGTATTGATGAGGCTAACGAAGAAAGAGACAGAGCTTCTTGAGCACTATTAGGAAAATCAGGTTGGATACTTAAATAACGAAATATTTCATCTAGATCTTCTTCTGAGCACTCAAGATTTGAGCCTCGTTGTTGGCGGCCTAAATTAACAGCTTTAACATAATCCCCAACATCCTTATCAAAAAGCCCCTTAAATTCTTTTGTCAGTACGAGCTTCTCTTTTTTAAGCATCTCAATTTCATTTGATATATTTTCAGGTATTGAGCGCGCTAATCTGATTTCACTATTGTTAGGACCAAATATAACTGGGTAAGAGTTATCAGCTATTACCAGCCTGTCAAAATACAAAACAGAATGCTTTAGAGATTTATAATCTTGATCTTGAAAAAACGAGTGGTACAGCACTTCATTCATAGCAAGCCTCTATCTTCCCTGATTAACGTAAGCTTTGAGTATACAAACCTAATTCATTTAAGTTGTAGCTTTTACAATAAAAAACGCCCCGCAGGTTTCCCTGCGGGGCGTTTTCGATTCTTCTAACGAAGGCGACTTAGTGTGACAGCATGACTAGGTAGTCAGGGGCTACCGCACGAAAGTCTAACGACATGGTAATACTTAGGGCCGTTACGGTGATGATGGAAAAGAAGAACACTTGGCGTGCCCAACGGTTCACATCAATGTCCGCACGGTAGCCTTTCACCGCCATGCCTAGCCACCAAAGGCTAGTACAGGCAGCAACGGCCATAAAGCCCACACCCACGTAGCCAGTTAGCGGCAACATGGCACTCGCGATGGCGAATACAGCAATCCACAACACAATGTGGTGTTTCGCTTTTTGAATGCCCTGTGCCACTGGCAATACAGGAATACCTGCCGCTGCGTAGTCTTTGTAGCGGAAGATGGCAATGGCATAAGAATGAGGCATTTGCCAAATACTAAACATTACCAACAAAATCGCCGCACCTGCGTCGAACTGACCGGTTACCGCACAGTAACCTACCACTGGTGGTACTGCGCCTGACAAACTACCAATCAACGTGCCGTAAACCGAATTGCGTTTAAAGTACAGGCTGTAAAGACCTACGTACACGAAGTAGCCAAACGCTGCGAAGAACACAGCAACTTCATTCGTGAAGTACGCAAGTAAACTAAACCCGACCACGCCTAGTACCAGTCCGTGTGCTAACGCCGCTTTAAGCGACATTTCACCGGTAACTGTTACGCGGTTGCGAGTACGTTGCATCTTGGCGTCAATGTCGCGGTCGATGCAGTTATTGATCGCACAACCAGAAGCCACTACTAGTGACAATCCAATGATTGTCACCAGCATAAGCAGCCAATCGATGTCACCGCGAGCGGCGAGGAAGTACCCCCCCGCCACGGAGATCAAGTTGCCCATAATGATGCCCGGCTTGGTTACCTTAAGGTAACGGTCGAACACACTATGTTGTTCTGGTTTTGACGACGATGAGATCCGCTTAAACATACGCTTCTTCGCCTAGTACATCATCATCAGAACAGATTCGTAGATAATCCATACAGATAGAGCTACGACCATAACGATAATGATGGCAGTAAAGATGAATGACAAAGTATCGATCTTGCCTTCTTTCGTGAAGTTTAGGTGCAAGAAGTACTTCAAGTGCACAACGATCTGAACTACTGCAGCAACAACGATTACTGCAAACATAGTCGCGCGATCGAAAGCGCCTGTCATAACCGCCCAGAATGGGATCGCAGTCAGGATAACTGACAGTACGAAACCAACTAGGTAAGAACCTACACTACCGTGAGAGTGAGCATCGTGATCATGTTGACTCATTTACATAGCTCCCATTAGGTATACGAAAGAGAATACACAGATCCAGATTACATCTAGGAAGTGCCAGAATAAGCTTAGGCAGCTTAGACGTGTTACAGAACGAGGAGTGATACCGTTCTTAGACACTTCTACGAACATCACAGCGATCCAGATTAGACCAGCAGTTACGTGACAGCCGTGCAAACCAACCAGCGAGAAGAACGCTGTTAGGAAGGCACTCTTGTCAGGACCCATGCCGTTAACGATCAAGTGATGGAATTCGTAGACTTCCATAGCGATGAAGACTGCGCCCAGAGCGAAAGTCACAGCTAACCAAAATAGCGTGCCACCTTTGTTCTGTTTGAACGCAGAGATCAGTGCAAAGCCGAATGTGATCGAAGAGATCAATAGGGCCGCAGTTTCAACAGCAACGAAGTCTAGTTC
This sequence comes from Marinomonas sp. HM11-D, assembly GCF_057626615.1. Classification (NCBI taxonomy): domain Bacteria; kingdom Pseudomonadati; phylum Pseudomonadota; class Gammaproteobacteria; order Oceanospirillales; family Oceanospirillaceae; genus Marinomonas; species Marinomonas sp. HM11-D. Next base: position 97,460 of record NZ_JBMMKT010000009.1, read on the forward strand.
GAAAATATCTTTACCAGACACGCCGCCCGCTGTGTTCATGAACAACACAGCGTAAGTTGCGAAGAAGGACGCAAACAGGATGCAGTCCGTCATCAAGTAGATCCAGAAACCTAACGTAGTGTTACGTCCAGTATCGTGATGATCATCATGGTGCGCATCATGATGCGCTGCTGCATGAGTACTCATGATTACCCCTTAGCCACGTTATCTAGGTGTTCGTTCTCGATACGTGCTACTTCGTCTGGCTGTACGTAGTAATCAGTGTTACTAGCGTAAGCACGGCAGATGAAGGCAACGATCAGACCGATGAAGCTTGCACCAGCCAACCACCAAATGTGCCAGATCAACGCGAAGCCCATAGCCGTAGCTAGAAGACCCATGATCGGACCAGCATTTGTGTTGCTTGGCATGTGGATAGGCTCGTAGCTCGCATGGCGAGTGTACGCAGTGCCTTTCTCTTTCATGTCAGTGAACGCATCCAAGTCATGAACTTGCGGTAGTTTCGCGAAGTTGTAGAACTGTGGTGGAGACGCTAGAGACCATTCTAGAGTGTGGCCATTCCATGGATCGCCAGTCTTATCAAGGTTCTTCGCTTTGTTCTTGAAGCCAAGGAACAATTGAAGAACGAATGCTGCGATACCGATAGCAATTACAAACGCACCAACTGCTGCGATGTATAGCCAAATGTTCCACTCTGGCGTATCAGTGTGGTTTAGACGACGAGTCATACCCATGAATCCAAGCACGTAAAGTGGCATGAATGCTAGGAAGAAACCAACGAACCAACACCAGAAAGAAACCTTGCCTAGTTTAGGATCCAAGTGGAAGCCCATTGCTTTCGGGAACCAGAAAGCGAAACCAGCTAGGTAACCAAATACTGCACCACCGATAATCGTGTTATGGAAGTGAGCGATTAGGAACAAAGAGTTGTGTAGCACGTAGTCCGCACCAGGTACCGCTAGAAGCACACCTGTCATACCACCGATAGAGAAGGTGATGATGAAACCAATTGTCCAGTACATAGGAACTTCCATACGGATGCGGCCTTTGTACATAGTGAACAACCAGTTGAACAGTTTTACACCCGTCGGGATCGCGATGATCATCGTCATGATACCGAAGAAGGCGTTAACGTTCGCGCTTGCACCCATTGTAAAGAAGTGGTGAAGCCATACGATGAAACCAAGGATAGAGATCGCGCCAGACGCGTATACCATTGATTTGTAACCGAATAGACGTTTACCAGTGAACGTAGAAACCACTTCAGAGAAGATACCGAACGCTGGTAGAACCAGGATGTATACTTCAGGGTGACCCCATGCCCAGAACAAGTTGATGTACATCATCGAGTTCCCGCCTAGGTCGTTAGTGAAGAAGTGGAAGTCTAGGTAACGGTCAAGCGTTAGCATTGCTAGCGCAGCAGTCAGAATCGGGAAAGATGCTACGATCAATACGTTGGCCCAAGTACAAGTCCAAGTAAAGATAGGCATATCCATCAACTTCATGCCTGGAGCACGCATCTTAAGCACAGTGATTAAGAAGTTAACACCAGTCAAAGTTGTACCGATACCAGAGATCTGCAACGCCCAAATGTAGTAATCCACACCCGTTCCTGGGCTGAACTCAAGACCAGACAATGGTGGGTAAGCTACCCAACCAGTCATAGCGAATTCACCAAGACCTAGAGAGATGTTTACTAGCAACGCACCAGACACTGCCAACCAGAAAGATAGGTTGTTCAGGAATGGGAACGCAACGTCACGTGCACCAATCTGCAGCGGCAGAACGATGTTCATCAGACCGATCATAAATGGCATCGCCATGAAGATGATCATGATTACACCGTGCGCGGTGAAGATTTGGTCGTAGTGGTGCGGCGGTAAGTAACCTTCCGAACCATTAGTTGCCATAGCAAGCTGTGTACGCATCATAATGGCATCCGCGAAACCACGGACCAACATTACTAGCGCAAGGATGATATACATGATACCTAGGCGTTTGTGGTCAACAGAGGTCAACCAATCGCGCCATAACCAACCCCATTTCTTAGTCACAGTCATGAACACGAACAATGCCGCGCCCAATACCGCAACAACAGAAAGAGTTGTTAGGATAATAGGGTCATGAGGAATGGAATCCCATGACAATTTACCTAGAAGATTCATTAGTGAGACTCCTCAGTTTCTGCATGGCCTTCACCAGGAACAACGTGCTTGCGTTCAGGCAAAATCACACCTTCAGGCAATTCTGCACCAAATTCTGGTTTGCCGTAGAACTCGATACGTCCCATGTCGCCCATGTATTCCCAGATAATGTCGAAGAACAGACCGTCTTTAACAGTACCGAAGTACTCAACTGGGTGGTATTCAGTTGGCTCAAGAAGCTCTTCGTAACGCTCTGTAGATAGCGCTTCGCCGCTTGCTTTCACGCCGTTAACCCACTCTTGGAAGTCTTCACGAGTTGGTGTAGCAATTGCTTTGAATTGCATACCAGTGAAGCCATGACCTGAGTAGTTGGCAGAGATACCGTTGAAAGTACCTGGCTCATCAGCGATCAAGTGAAGCTTAGTTTCCATGCCCGCCATAGAGTAGATTTGACTACCTAGTTGAGGGATGAAGAATGAGTTCATTGTACCTGCTGAAGTAATGCGGAAGTTCACAGGAACATTCGCAGGGAACGCCAACTCATTTACCGTAGCGATACCAAGATCTGGGTAAATGAACAACCATTTCCAGTTAAGAGAAACCACCTCAACAGTGATCGCCTCTTCTTCAGATTCGATAGGCTTGTATGGGTTCAACTCGTGAGTTGATTTGTAAGTGATTACACCAAGAATCGCGATGATGATAATTGGAATAACCCATACCACGGTTTCAATTTTTGTGGAGTGTGACCATTTTGGCTCATATGCTTCGCCACGACCTTCGCGATATTTCCACGCGAAGTAAAGTGTCATGAGAATCACCGGAACCACAACAACCAGCATCAGGATCGTAGCTGTAATAATCAGCTCCTTCTCCATCACACCGATTTGTCCTTTCGGGTCAAGCACACCACCCTGACAACCAGCTAGTAGAGCTACTAGTGCTGCCAAAGCGACTTTACTTAAGTTACGAGTTAACAAGAGATTCATCCTCTAACCCTAGATTGACGTAGGCTGACATCGAAACGATGACAGGATTTCAGACCGGCTCAGGCCGGTAACTTTTCCGCGGGGGAGTTTTGAATGTGCCCAAAGAGCACATGAACACTAAGTTCATTCCAAAGAATGAATTTAACGCTCAACAAAACTCTTTAAGCAGAAACTGGGGGTGCACGACAAGCCAATACAGCACGTTGGCAGACTTGTCGAATTGCCACCTGACGCGGTGGCTTTATGTTGCGGCGATTTCTCTCCGGCAACATAAAATGTCCACTGGACATGAATAACCAGTAGACAAACACAAAGAGGCTGATGATGCCGAAAAAGGCATACAGGGAGATAAGCGGAAGGTCTTTGAAGACCGTTTGGAAAAAGTCACTAGGATCGTAAGCGCCACCTAGCGGGAAAATGATTAAGTTCACCGCTACGATAGCCAAAACAAACGCATTCAGACGAGCCGCCCACTTCAGAGACTGAAGAGGCTGGCGTAGCTCGCCAAAGTTGCTCATCATGTTGTTAGTTTGCTTCACATCCACTACCGGATACCTACGTAATTGACCTTCGACAGAACAAAATTGATCAGTAAATAATCAATTTTGACATAAATCAGAATTTCGACCGAAAATTGTACACATTAGTTGCCAATCTCTCTACCCAAAATTTCATCTATTTCGGGCCAAAATGTCTCTGATTCATAAATAAGCCGTTTTTATCGATAAAAGCCCACCACAGCTCGGCACTAACATGAAAATCTTTCATGAAATTTTCTAGCTGATCATTATTCTCAAATGCAATGTTATACCATAACATAACCGCATAACTGATTTATCTTGCTAAGGATTTATACAAGTCATGCCATTCGTCAAAGCTACCACCTTCGGGGCTATCGCTCTGTTCGCTTGCGCTGCCAGCACTTTGGAAGCCAGCCCAACCGAACAAAATACCGTTAAAATCAATGCTGCCTTTGAGTTTTCCAGCCTCGACCCATCTCGCAGCGGTTATGTGTTTACCCGCATGCAAGTGAGCGAAACCTTGCTCAATGTTGACGCCCAAGGAAATCTCACTCCAGGATTGGCAACAGACTGGCAAATCCTAGAGCAAGGCAAGCTTTGGAGGTTGTCACTACGCGACGGAGTTGTTTTTCATAACGACAAGCCTATGACCGCCGAAAATGTGATGGCGGCGCTGAAGATCGCCCAGCACAAACCAGGAGCGTGGCAAGGGGTGCCCGTGAAAGACATTCATGTGTCCGGCGCCAACAGCATCGACATCGAATTGACCCAAGCTTATCAACCATTGGGGGCCGTGTTAGCCAACTACGCCAGCGCCATTCTCGCACCCGAGTCTTACGGTGCTGACGGTGTGGCCACGCAAGTCATCGGCACAGGCCCCTTCTCAATCTACGAAGTGGCAATTCCACACCGCTTGGTGGTAGAAAAGTCCGACCATTACTGGGGACAAAAAGCCAATGTGGACTACGTTCGCTACCTGACCGGTCATCGTGCCGAGGCCCGTGTGTTACAGGCTCGTAGCGGCCAAGCAGACATTGTCTTTGGCTTAGACCCTGCCGCGGTGCCAACGCTAAAACGTCTGCCAACCTTGAACATTGTGCGCTCAGATTTGCCCCGCACCTTGGTGATCAAGGTCAACGCTGGCCAAGAGTTCTTAGCGTCTAGCGAGACTCGCCAAGCACTAAGCGACGCACTAAACCGCAAAGGCATTGCCATGGCGGTATTACGTTCGCCAGAAGCGGCTTCATCACAAATCCTACCGCCCTACATGAGCGACTGGTATGTACAAGACGCCGATATCGAGCAGCATCTAGATCAAGCCAACGCGCTACTAAGCAAGCAAGGCTGGCAGAGAAACAGCGATGGCTGGCTTGAGAAAGACGGTCAAGTGTTTGAAATCGACATGATTACTTACGCTGATCGTCCTGAGCTAACCACTGTTGCGACAGCGATTCAGGATCAATGGAAACAGATTGGCGTGAAGTTAAACGTGAACATCACCAACTCCAGCGCCATTCCTGCTGGCCATGCGGATGACTCACTCGATACGGCACTGATCGCCCGCAACTACGGCGTGATTGCTGACCCATTGGGTACCTTGATCAAAGATTTAGGGCAAGAAAAAGGTGGCGATTGGGGCACATTGAATTGGTCCAACACCGGCATCAAAACCACCTTGAACGAGTTGCTATCTGAGACGGACCCAAGCGTTTACAGACAAAAAGCACAACGTATCGCACAAGCATTATACGATGAAAAACCGCTGATTCCGGTGGCTTACTACGTGCAGCAAACTGCGGTAAACAAACGCCTTGAAGGCTTCCGTTTCGACCCATACGAGCGCAGTTACTTCCTTAACGAACTGTCTTGGGTGAAATAATGCGTCAGTTGTTATTGAAACGCTTACTACAGCTTATTGCTGTGTCGTGGGGCGTCGGCACCCTGACGTTTATTCTCATGCGTTCACTGCCTGGCGACATTGCCTACCGCATTGCCGCCAGCCGTTATGGCATGGACGCCGTGGACAACCGTGCCGCAGATTTGGTACGGGCTGAGTTGGGCCTGGATCAAGGGGCTCTGTCCGCCTATTGGCAATGGTTTACTGACCTGTTGAGCTGGAACCTAGGTAATTCCCTAGTCAGCGGCGCACCGGTATCCGAGTCCTTGTGGCATATGCTAGGCCACTCGCTGATGCTGGCGGGTGCAGGCATGGCGATTGCCCTGTTGCTCGCCATTCCGTTGGGCCTCGCCAGCGCTTACTGGGTCGGCTGGCTAGATCGTACCCTGCTGACTGTCTCCACCGCACTGCGTGCCGTACCGGTATTTGTTATCGGTTTATTGGCAGTGATCCTGTTTGCCTTGGAATGGAATCTGTTTCCTGTGGCAGGCTTTGGCACTCCTGCTCATCTCGTGCTCCCAGCGCTGACCTTGGCGTTAAGCCTTGCTGCTATCTCCAATCGTGTCATTCATACGGAAGCGAAGCGTGTGTTCGGTTCGTCTTTTTATGAATTCGCACGGATGAAAGGCTTATCTCCATGGCAAGCGTTTTCACACCACGGTGCGCGCAATATTGCCGTGCCTGTGGTGGCTTTTTTGGGTATTCAATTGATCACCGTGGTGGAAGGGGTGGTGATGATCGAATCGCTGTTCTCATGGCCAGGCATTGGTCATGGCTTAGCCCATGCGATTTTCGCTCGTGATATTCCGCTGATTCAAGGGGCTGCCTTGATGATGGGCGTGATGTTTGTCGTGCTTAATACCTTGGTCGATATCGCCTGTCATTACCTTGATCCACGCGGAGGACGCATCGCCTAATGCTTCGTTTATCCTTTACTCAAAAATCAGGATTACTGTTGTTGATCCTGTTGAGCCCAAGGGGTCAGATCCCTTTAACTTAAAAGTTAAGTGTTGGTCTCTACCAAGCTATACATATAAGGGATCTGACCACTTTAGCCCCAATACATTAACGATTGAATTAACTCAATAAAACACTGTTACTTTATGAATTTTAACTTTTCATTCACGCAAAAAATCGGCATCTCTTTGTTAGTGCTGCTAATGGCTTATGCTTTGGGCGCCCCCCTGCTGCAATCGGGCGACGCGACTTCGCAAAACCTAAGCCAAATTCTCACGGCCCCTACGACAGATTACTGGCTTGGCACCGATCACTTTGGTCGCAATATGTGGCTACGTTTGGCGGAAGCTTTGCAATTATCTTTGATGATGGCGGCCTTGTGTGTGCTGACCTCCGCCATTATTGGCGTGACCGCAGGGGTACTCGCGGCCACCCGCGCGCCTTGGTTTGATCGTGTTATGGATGGCATTGTCACCATGATTTTGGCTTTGCCAGGTTTGGTATTGGTACTGATCTTTGCGGCCATTGTACCAGGATCATTTTGGATGCTGTATGTGGCGATTTCCCTGATCCAATGGATCGAATATTTCCGCATCAGTCGCGCCATTACTCAGCGTTTAACCCAATCACCGGCGGTGCAATCGTCAAAACTGATGGGCTTTGGCGAGTGGTATATTTTCCGTCGTCATTACTGGCCAGCGATCGCGCCACAACTGTTTACCATTGCCGCCTTTGGTGCCGCCAATGCGATTTTGATGATGGCGTCACTGGGCTTTGTTTACGTCGGCATTCAGCCGCCATTAGCAGAGCTTGGCCTGATGATCGTTGAGCATTTTCCCTACTACAGCGACGCACCATGGCTGCTCGCACAACCGCTGATCGTACTGGCTTTGGTGGTATTGGCGTGTCAATTAATGGGCCGAGGTAAGTCACTATGAGTTTGATTCATATCGCAAATTTATCCGTGTACGCGGGTATGACGGAATTATTGGCACCGATCAGCTTAACCCTTGAAAAAGGTGAGCGTTTGACCATTTTGGGACAAACCGGTTCCGGCAAAAGTCTGCTGGCACAGGCGATTATGGGTAATTTACCGAAAAGCCTGCAAACTCAAGGTCAAGTGAGCTTATTTGGTCGCCTTGTGGATGACAGCGAGCGCCAATCCTTTTGGGGCCGTCAAATCAGCATGTTGCCGCAGGAGCCGTGGAACGCTTTAGATCCGTTAATGGGCGCCAAGCAACAGCTGCAGCAAACCTATCGTATGGTGGCCGGTGACTCAGCCCCAGAAGCAGAGCAAAAAGCGGCCTACACCCTTGCGCTACAGGGCTTACAAGACAGCGGTCACAAGCGAGTGGATCAACTCTCCGGCGGTATGGCACAGCGTGTGGCGATTGCCTGTGCGATGGCGGGCGGCGCACAGGTGCTATTGGCTGACGAGCCCACCAAAGGGCTAGACGTTTCCCGTCGTGATCAAGTAGTGCAGCAGCTAATGAGTCAGTCTGAGCAAGGGGCGCTGATCACCATCACTCACGATGTGGCGGTCGCACGTCAGATAGGCGGTCGCATGATGGTGATTAAATCAGGGGAGCTGCTAGAAGAAGGCCACGCCCGAGATATTCTCGCTGCGCCCAAGCATCCTTTTACCAAAGCCTTAATCGAGGCCGACCCAATCAATTGGCCAGAAGAAGCGCGCCAAAGTGACCTAGGTGAAGCATTAATTTCCGTGCAAGACCTAAGCATTGGTCATGGCAACCAAGCGCTGTCTAAACATCTGAACTTTACCCTACATCAAGGGGAAGTGGTCGGCGTGGTCGGTGACAGTGGCTGTGGCAAGAGCACCCTAGGCGATACCTTATTGGGCGTCCATAACGCCATGGGCGGTAAGATTCAACGCCATTCCACTGCACCGCTGCATCAGTGGCAAAAGCTTTACCAAGACCCGACCGCGGCGGTGAGCCCTGCGGTATCCTTGCGTACCTTGCTTAATGATATGGTGTCGCTGCATAAGATCGACCGTGGGCGCATTGCGCCTTTGATGCAGCAATTAGGCCTAAGCGATGAGCTACTTGATCGTAACTCGGAAGGTGTTTCTGGCGGTGAATTGCAGCGCTTTTGTATGCTGCGTGCCTTGTTGCTTGATCCGGTATTTCTATTTGCCGATGAGCCTACCTCGCGCCTCGATCCCATCACGCAACGGGAAGTCAGCCAGCTGTTGGTGGATGTGGCGAAGCAAAATGGCTGTGCGGTGATGTTGGTTAGCCATGATCCCGAACTGATCGAAAAACGCTGTGACCGTGTGATTCGCCTCAGCGCTTAATATCAACCAATCTCTATGTCCTACCCTAAACCCCAGCCACCGTGCTGGGGATTCTTTTTGTACGCTGGTTTTTTGTACGATTTCTTCGTTGCAGAGGTTGCATTCACATACAAATGTTATACTATAACATTTAAAGTTGATTGAAGATCTGGCACACAGTTCAGTGCAACAAGTGAACACCGTTACCTGCGCGCCACTCCTTAATTAACTGCTACTCCCAGCGCCCTGGGTTTTGTTTCCGGTTCAAGGCACCTCACCTTACATACCCAAGAATTGCAGGTATGAGGAAACAATAACCGAGTCTGCGTTTTCTACCCGAGAGCTACCTTGGTAGCTCTCGGGATATTTTTTACCTTACTTAGCAAACACGGGCGCGTCGAAGTTTTCCGGTTCATCGCTGTAGATACACACATTCCAATCCGCCGCTAAACCGTCTTCTGCTTGGCAGTACTTGGCAAAAAAGTCCGCAATTTCTTTGCGCTGGCAGTGCGCTTCAAACGCTGCCATATCGGCCCATTGTTCGTGGAAGGCAATTGGGAAGCTGTTGCCTTCTGCAAATGGGCTGGTGATATGACGCGTGACGCGGTATTGGATACAGCCGTCTTCGCGTAGCGTGTTTGGCTCAAGGCTTTGTAGCACTTCAAACAGGGCTTGTTCTTGGCCTTGTTTTGGCAAAAATTGCGCGACGCAGTAGACTTTACTAGACATAAAAAATCCTTATAAATCAGAGAAATTACAGTGACGCCCAGTCACTCAGTTGCAGCTTACGGCGACGGATCGCATAAAACGTTGCCATACCCACCCCATAGACCACGCCCCACACGGCGGCTTTATCCATGGCGGTTTGCATGGTGTCTTGGTTACCGAGTAAACCGAAGTACATCACTAAGAAAATGATAATGGCGAAGTACCAAAAAGCGATGATGGCATTTAGGTGAAAGCCAAGGTAGTACGGTGGTGGTAGCTTGATGCCTAACATGCGTAATAGGCTAAACATCGGCGGTTTGTAGTTCGACAGCCATACCCCTTGTGCCTGCAATTCGGCATGGGCTTTCATTAATTTATCTTCAAATGACACCTTGTGTTCCTTTTATGTCTCATAGGTTATTCGAGCGGGTATTGTGAATCAGCTGGGTAACCGAGAACCCTGTTACCCACGAGGTGCCCGCAAGCACCAACAGTGTACCTATGAGTGTGTTCCAGCCCACAGGTTCCCCTAAAAATAGATGCCCCCATAAGATACCAAATACAGGCACAAGGAAGGTCACCGATAATGCTGACGCAGCGCCAATATCATCAATTAAACGGAAATAGAGAATATAGGCCACGCCGGTACAGAAAATCCCCAGCATCACGACCGAAAAGCTAATTTCTAAGGTCAAAGGCTCCCGCGCGGGCATCAAGATCGCTAATGGCAAGAGCAATACCGCCGCGCCCCACATGCTGCCATGGGCATTATTAAAAGAAGACACTTTCGGCGCAATTTTCGTGTAGTTCGTCGCAATTCCATAGCAGAACGCCGCTGATACGCTGCACAACATAGGTAACGCTGCATCCCAACCGACCAAGCGCGCTTCTTTGCCCACCAGAACAAACACGCCCAATACGCCCAACCCTAAGCCCAATATAAATTTCTTGGTTAATCGATTGCCACCCCAGACTACTGAGATCAAGGCGCCCCAGATCGGCGCGGTGGAGTTTAAAATCGAAAGCGTCGAAGCATTTAAAGTTTGTGCGGCATAAGCAATCAACACAAACGGTAAGGCGGTACTGAAAAAGCCCAGAATCAGATAATGCTTAGGGAGGGAGAAAAACGCTAAACGCTTACGCATCAGTAAGGCGATGATCAGCAAGGTGATGGCTGCCAGCACAATACGAGCTTCGATCAGCAAGACAGGGCCCATGGGATTGGCCGCAATGCGCATAAACAGAAATGAGCTACCCCACAAGGCAGCTAAGACAAACAGGCTGAGCAAGCTGGCCATTTTAGTCGTCCTAAAAGACCTTACTTTGCTATAAGTGTTCCGGCAGGACAACCTGAATCTTGCGTAACGCAATCACAGGTTGCCCAAGAGCCCGGGGAGATGCAATTCGGCAGAAAAAACGCGGCGCTAAGCGCCAAGAAAAATGGAAACGCTTAACGGTTTACTTGCAACGACGGCACATTACATAGCTGGTTGCGATCCACACAACAACCATTAACGGAGCCACCAAAATCAGTGGGAAGCTCGGGTAGTCAGCGAAGCATGATAGGAAGCCGTAAGCAAACGTCACAAGACCCACTACAACGAAGCTTGTCGCGAAGTTCACCAACAGTTTTACTTGCTGTGCAGTTTCTAGCAGAGTCACTAGACGAATCGTCGTACGTACGGCCCAGATTGCAGGGATCAACGGCAACAAGGCAACGATGGTAGACCAACCACTTTCTGGACAAAAGTGAATGAAGATTGCGCTAAATAGCAGCAATAGAATAAATGCAGCAACAGGTAGGAATAAATCTTTTGCGCATTGGTATTTGCTTAATAAGCTAAACATAGAGTACCTCTAATATGCCAAATTGACTTAGCGCAACTTACGCCTAGGTACTCCAATTCACTATCCTGTTTGCGACGAATTAATGCCCACTTGCGTTTGAGAACAGATTAATCACAATTACTCCCAAAATGATCAGCCCCATGCCTAACCATGCGGCAAAATCGAGTTTCTGCTCGAACAAAAACCAGCCAATGATCGCTGTCAGCACGATTCCTAATCCAGCCCAAATGGCATAAGCAATACCCACCGACATCACCTTGAGCGTCAACGATAACAAGTAAAACGCCAAGGCATAACCGACCACCACCAGCACGCTTGGTCCGAGCTTGGAAAAGCCATCACTGGCCTTCAGCGCAGACGTGGCAACCACCTCAGAGAAGATCGCCACCAGCAAAATAATCCATGTTTTCATCGCGCCTACCTTCCACCTAATCAAGATATCCAAATATCGAATAGCTGTTATTTAAAAATATAAATTTATGAATAACAAAGAATCTCTATTATAAGCCCTACAGCATCGCTGACCGACTGTTTTAAATTCCGTCAGCTAAACCAATTTTTTGGAGCAAATACTATGGCTGAGCTATTCACGCCCTTTACGCTAAAGAACATTACCCTAAAAAACCGCATCGGCATTCCACCTATGTGTCAGTACAGTGCCGCTGAAGACGGTGTGGCGAACAACTGGCATAAGCAACACTACGCTGAGCTAGCTCGTGGCGGAGCAGGTCTAGTGGTGGTCGAAGCGACTGCCGTGTCCCCAGAAGGCCGTATTTCCCCTAACGATCTCGGCATTTGGAACGATGAGCAAGCGTCAGAGCTGGCACAAGTGGCCGCTTCAATCAAAGAAAACGGCAGTGTTGCAGGCATTCAAATCGCCCATGCAGGCCGTAAAGCCAGCGCTAACCGCCCTTGGGAAGGCGATGATCACCTAGCCGAAGACGATCCACGTGGTTGGGACACGATTGCGCCATCTGCGATTGCCTTTGGTGCCAACCTACCTAAAACCCCTAAAGAAATGAGCAAAGCGGACATTGAGCGCGTGCAGCAGGACTTCGTCGCAGCCGCACAACGCGCCCTAGAGGCAGGCTTTGAATGGCTGGAACTGCACTTTGCCCACGGCTATTTAGCCCAGTCATTCTTTAACCGTGACGCTAACCAACGTACGGACGAATACGGCGGTGACAAAGCAGGTCGCGGCAAGTTCTTACTCGACACGTTAAAAGCCGTTCGCGCCATTTGGCCACAACACCTGCCTCTAACGGCGCGTTTTGGCGTCATCGAATACGATGGTCGTGATGCAGAAACGTTAGAAGAGTCGATCTGGTTGATCAAAGAATTCAAAGCAAACGGACTTGATCTATTAAGCCTAAGCTTTGGTTTCAGCACACCTAACGTCGACATTCCTTGGGGCCCTTCAATGCTGGCGCAGACAGCCGAAAAAGTACGCCGCGAAACAGGGATGCCAATCGCTTCGGCGTGGGGCTTTGATCAGCCACAAGACGCTGAGCGTGCCATTGCCGAAGGCCAAATGGACCAAGTCTTGATTGGTCGTGCTTACCTTGCGAACCCTCGCTACACCTACCAATTAGCCAAAGCATTAGAGGTAGAAGATGCTTCTTGGGTATTGCCGGCGCCTTACGCCCACTGGATTGGTCGTTATTAAGCCCTAGGCAAGCTACACTTACTCTACTCTCTTCACGAGAACATAGAGACACAACACGGGCACAGCCCGTGTTGTTCGTTTATAAGGTTCTGTTATGAATATCTTTCGTCGCGATTTAAATCTATTACTGCTGTTTCACGTGCTTTATCAGGAGCGCAATGCTTCCCGTGCGGCGAAGCTGTTATCCATCAGCCAACCAGCATTAAGTCATAAGCTCAACAAACTGCGCGATGAATGGGGCGACCCGCTGTTTATCAAAGCGCCACGGGGGTTAACGCCGACGCCCAAAGCCCACGAACTGGCACAACAAATTGGCGACTTAATGCCAAATTTGGAATCCTTTTACGCCACTCAAATCGAGCCGGACTTTCGTAAACGTGACGATAAAATCGTGATTTATACCCATGATTACTTTGAAATGTGCTCCTTATCGCACCTTTTGAAAATTATGCGCGAGCAAGCCCCGAGCGTACGCTTTGTGATTCGCAATACCCGTGGTGAGCTCCCCAGAGCGGAGCTGGAAAACGGCCAATGTGACCTAGCCATCGCTGGTTTTTATAAAGATCTACCGGACACCATGCGCCAGCAGTTTGTTGGCGAGCGCAGCTATATGGTGCTCGCATCAGCAGACAACCCTTACATCAACGGCGAAGTGCTCAATTTGGAGGCTTACCTGCAATGCGAGCATTTGGTGGTCTCGGTCTCCGGCGATCTGATCGGTGAAGTTGATCGTGAGCTTGAGCGTATGGGCAAAAAGCGTAACGTGGTGGCGGGTATTTCCAGCCATTTAGCGCCGATTCATATCATTCAGGAAAACCCTGAAATCATTACCACTTGCTTTGAAAGCGTGGCCTTAAGCGCCATTCGCAATAATCCTAAGCTGCGTGCTTACCCTGTGCCAGTCGAGATCGCCAGCGTGCGTTTACACCAAGTGTGGCATGAGCGCACCCATTCTGATCCATTACGCCGTTGGGTTCGTCAGCTGATTTATGACTTCACAATCAATTACCCTGACAAATAACAATTTCTTATAGCCCATTTTGCGCTAGGCTAACCACATAACATTAGCGGTTACGAATATTTCGCCACGCAAAAGGATTACGTCATGTTTGAAGTCTTCACACACCTTGCTGACTGGTTGGCCTATCAGGTGCTACCGCTGTCGCCTGCGACCAAACTAGGCGATGCGGTACACTTCTTTATCGAAGACGTCAGCAAGATTTACGTGCTGCTGGTCTTCATGATTTATGTGATCGCCCTGCTACGTGCATCTCTTAATGTGGAGCGGGTACGTAACTATCTGGCGGGCAAAAACCGCGCTGCAGGCTATGTACTTGGTTCAGGCTTTGGTGCCATTACCCCATTCTGTTCCTGCTCTAGCATTCCGGTGTTCCTAGGCTTTACCTCGGCTGGGATTCCGGTGGGCATCACCATGTCTTTTCTACTGACCTCACCCTTGATCAACGAAGTAGCCGTGTTGTTACTGATGAGCTTATTGGGCTGGAAGTTTACCCTGCTCTATATCATCGTCGGTATGACCGTCGGCATCCTTGGTGGTGCATTCTTGGACGCCATCAAAGCTGAACGCTGGCTGCAATCCTTTGCTCAAAAGGCTTTAGCCGCAGGGCAAAACGCTCAGTTACCTGAGCAGCAAGCAGCCGAAAAACTGTCGATGGCCGAGCGTCATCGTTTTGCTAAAGACGAAACCCTAGAAATCTTTAGCCGCGTGTGGAAGTGGGTGATTATTGGGGTTGGCCTAGGTGCGGCGCTGCATGGTTTTGTCCCCGATGGCTGGATTGAACAATACCTAGGCGATGGCCAATGGTGGACCGTGCCAGCCGCCGTGGTGCTAGGTATTCCGCTTTACTCTAACGCTACGGGCGTGATTCCGGTGATGGAAAGTTTGATTCAAAACGGTTTGCCGATCGGTACCACGTTGGCCTTTTGTATGAGTACCGTGGCGGCCAGTTTCCCCGAATTTATCTTGCTCAAACAAGTGATGCAGTGGCGTTTGCTAGCGACTGTCTTTGTTATGTTGTTGCTGTCTTTCACCTTGGTGGGATGGCTGTTTAATGGATTTTCATCCTTCTTATGAGGTGCCCTATGAAACAAGTCAAAGTACTCGGAAGTGGCTGTACTAAATGTCAGAAAACAGCGGAGTTGATCGAGCGTATCGCTGCCGAGCAAGGCGTTGAAGTCAACGTGAGCAAAGAAACCGATCCACAGACGTTTCTACAATACGGCGTGATGAGCACCCCTGCGGTGGTGATTGATGACGAGTTGAAACACTCGGGCTCAATCCCACATACGGATCAAGTAAAAGGCTGGCTCGCCTAGCTTTGTAGTCACTTTAACAGTAACCAGATAAATATTTTTTATCTGGCACTTCCTTATATACGATTTACCATATATTCTCTTAGCCATATATTCGAATAAGCAAATATGGCTAAGAGATCCTCATGTCAGCAGTCCCTGAAATGGACATCAGTCCGATCCAATTTTACAAGTGCCTAGCGGATGACACGCGCCTGCGCAGCATGATGTTGATCCAGCTGGAAGGCGAGTTATGCGTCTGTGAACTGATGCAGGCCATTGATGAAAGCCAGCCCAAAGTCTCCCGCCACTTGGCCCAGCTACGTGGCTGCGGTCTACTTACCGATCGCCGCCAAGGGCAATGGGTGTTTTATAGCATCAATGAAGCGCTACCGGATTGGGCCAAGCTGGTGCTACAGGTAACGGCAACCGAGAATTTAGAACAAATCGCTGCCGATCTAGCCCGCCTCGAAATGATGGGCGATCGACCTGCACGCGCTAACAGTTGTTGTAACTGATCAAGGACGGATCTTATGGGTATTTTCGAGCGTTATTTAAGTATTTGGGTAGCTCTCGCTATCATTGCCGGCATCCTGTTGGGGCATGTATCTCCTAGCGCATTTGCTGTTATCGCCAGCCTTGAATATGCCCACGTGAATCTGGTGATCGCCGTACTGATTTGGCTGATGATCTATCCGATGATGGTGCAAATCGATTTTTCAGCCATCAAAGATGTGGGTAAAAAACCAAAAGGTATCGCGCTAACCTTGGTGGTCAATTGGTTGATTAAACCGTTCAGCATGGCTCTGCTAGGTTGGTTGTTTTTTAAAGGTATTTTTGCCGACTGGGTCGACCCGCAAACCGCATCTGAATACATCGCCGGTATGATTCTGCTGGGCGTAGCCCCTTGTACCGCCATGGTCTTTGTCTGGAGCCAATTGACCAAGGGCGATCCTAATTACACCTTGGTGCAGGTCTCCGTAAATGATCTGATTATGATCTTTGCCTTTGCGCCGATTGCCGGTTTCTTGCTGGGCGTGACCGATATTAGCGTGCCGTGGAATACGCTGACCTTGTCGGTGGTACTGTACGTATTAATTCCTTTAATCGCTGGAGCTTTGACTCGTAAAGCCCTAAGCCGTGGTAGTGATGAACAAGGCTTACATGACTTATTAGCCAAGCTAAAGCCTTGGTCGGTGATCGGCCTACTTAGCACAGTGGTGCTGTTGTTTGGCTTCCAAGCAGAAACCATTTCATCCAACCCGCAAGCCATTGTCTTGATCGCTATTCCATTACTGATTCAAAGCTATGCGATTTTTGCAGTGGCGTATTTCTTCGCTTACAAACTGCGTTTGGCCCATAACATCGCTGCACCAGCCTGCATGATCGGCACCTCTAATTTCTTTGAACTGGCGGTGGCCGTGGCGATTTCATTATTTGGCCTTCACTCAGGCGCGGCGCTCGCGACCGTGGTTGGCGTGTTGGTGGAAGTACCCGTGATGCTTAGTCTAGTGTGGTTTGCAAATCGCACACGTCACTGGTTTCAAGCGGTTTAATGGGGATTTGATGGCTTTATGGAGCAGAACATGACACACCCTTTTGATGTGCTTACCTTGGACAATGGCGCACGCTTTATCTTTACTCCATGCCCAGGGACACAAGACGTCTCTCTCGCAGACTCAGTTGCGACACTTAAAGCGCAACAGGCCGATGCCGTGCTCAGCCTGTTGTCCGATCATGAGCTCGAGGAATTGGGCGTGCCAAATTTAGGTCAGCAAATTACCACCCAGGGCATGGCTTGGTATCAGTTGCCGATCGAAGATTTCCAAGCACCGGAACAAGAATTCTTCGATGCCTTTTTACCGGTGAAAGCCGAGCTATTAGCGCGCATCGCAGACCAACAAACCCTCGTGATTCATTGCCGGGGTGGTTCTGGCCGTACTGGCTTGGTCGCCGCGATGTTATTGCTTGAAAACGGTCAGCCTTGGGCTGAGGTCAAGCCTTTGATTCAAGGCATACGCCCGAAAGCGCTCACGCTTGAGCCACACGTAAACTTCTTTATTCAGCATTATTCAGTTTGAGGCCACTATGACAATTAAAGTAGGTATTAATGGATTTGGGCGCATGGGACGTCTGTCGTTCCGCGCCGCATTTGATTGGGATGATGTGGAATTTGTACAGATCAATGACCCGGCTGGGGATGCCGCAACCCTAGCACATTTGATCACGTTCGACTCTGTTCACGGCCGTTGGCACCACGAAGCCAGCACTGAAGGCAACGAGATGATCATCAATGGTCAGCGTATTCCTTGCTCGCAAAACAAAAGCATCGGCGAAACTGATTGGTCGGGCTGTGATGTAGTAATCGAAGCCAGTGGCAAGATGAAAACCAAAGCCTTGCTACAAGCCTACCTTGCCCAAGGCGTAAAACGCGTGGTGGTCACCGCGCCAGTGAAAGAAGACGGTGTGCTCAACGTGGTCATGGGCGTGAACCATGATCTGTACGACCCAGCCCTTCACCCAATTGTCACGGCGGCGTCTTGTACCACTAACTGCCTAGCGCCAGTGGTGAAAGTGATTCACGAAAAATTGGGCATTGTACACGGCTCCATGACCACGATTCACGATATCACTAACACACAGACTATCTTGGACGCGCCGCACAAAGACCTACGTCGTGCACGTGCCTGTGGCGCCAGCTTGATCCCAACGACGACAGGCTCAGCGACGGCGATTACCCATATTTTCCCTGAGCTTAAAGGCAAGCTAAACGGTCACGCAGTGCGTGTACCACTGGCCAACGCTTCGCTAACCGATTGCGTGTTTGAAGTCAGCCGCCCAACCACCGAAGCCGAAGTAAACGGCTTCCTAAAAGACGCCGCCGAAGGCGAGCTAAAAGACATTCTTGGCTACGAAGAGCGCCCGCTGGTGTCGGTGGATTACAAAACCGATCCACGTTCAAGCACCATCGACGCTCTGTCGACCATGGTCATCAATGGCACACAGGTGAAACTGTATGCTTGGTACGACAACGAATGGGGCTACGCCAACCGTACTGCAGAGCTAATGCGCATGGTCGGTCGTTTGGATCAGAGCTAAACAGACCTTGTATTGCGAGATCTCATGTTCCCTCCCCTTGTTTCTTTAAGGGGAGGGTTAGGGTGGGGTTAAGCCGCTTGGGTCAATGACACCCCCTCCCAGCCTCCCCCTTGCTAAGGGGGAGGAGCCACTCTTGGAGCCACTACTAGTAATGAATACACTAGCCAATCTTTCGCCAGCGATCCGCCAATATATGGTGGTGACGGGTAATTACTGGGCGTTTACCTTAACCGACGGCGCTTTGCGGATGTTGGTGGTGCTGTATTTCCACGGTTTGGGTTACAGCCCACTGGAAATCGCCATGCTGTTTTTGTTCTACGAGATCTTTGGCGTGGTAACCAACCTTGTTGGCGGCTGGCTCGGGGCGCGTCTTGGCCTCAACCGCACCATGAATATCGGCCTGTTTTTGCAGGTGATCGCACTGAGCATGCTGCTGGTGCCAACGAGCTTTTTGACCGTGCCTTGGGTGATGGGCGCGCAGGCGCTATCGGGCATTGCCAAAGATTTAAACAAGATGAGCGCCAAGAGCTCGATTAAGCTGTTAGTGCCCAGCGATGCCCAAGGCCAGCTCTATAAATGGGTGGCGTTGCTGACAGGCTCTAAGAACGCACTAAA
Organism: Marinomonas sp. HM11-D; assembly: GCF_057626615.1. Lineage (NCBI taxonomy): Bacteria > Pseudomonadati > Pseudomonadota > Gammaproteobacteria > Oceanospirillales > Oceanospirillaceae > Marinomonas > Marinomonas sp. HM11-D. The sequence continues at coordinate 116,513 of NZ_JBMMKT010000009.1, forward strand.
AGGTGTGGGCTTCTTCCTTGGCGGCGCGTTGCTAAGTTTATTTGGCTTTAAAGGCGCAATCTTAGGGATGGCAGTGACGCTTGCCTTGGTGTGGATTGCCAGCCTACTCAGCCTTAAGAAAGATCTTGGCAAAGCCAAGAATAAGCCAAAATTTAGCGACATCTTCTCGAAAAGTGCGGCGGTAAACTACCTTTCTGCTGCGCGCCTATTCTTATTCGGTGCGCGCGATGTCTGGTTCGTTGTCGCCCTACCGGTCTTCCTTGCCAGCACCTTTGGCTGGGATCATTGGTATGTGGGTGGCTTCTTAGCCTGCTGGATTATTGGCTACGGTTTTGTCCAAGGCTTCGCGCCACGCTTTACCGGCAAAGCCTCTGGCAAAGTCCCAGATGGTCGCCAAGCCCTTGGCTGGGCGTTAGCCCTTGGCATCATTCCTGTTGCGATTGCTCTAGCACTGACGTTTGATTGGCAGATTGAATTCGCCGTCATCGTTGGCTTATTTGCCTTCGGCGCGGTATTCGCCATTAACTCCTCGCTACACAGCTACCTGATCGTTAGCTACGCTGGCCAAGACGGCGTCTCCCTTGATGTGGGCTTTTACTATATGGCCAACGCCATGGGGCGCCTCATCGGCACCTTGCTTTCTGGCTGGTTGTATCAGGAATACGGCTTAGCAGTATGTTTATGGGTCTCGGCTGGATTTATCGGTTTAACCGCTTTGATTTCGGTGAGGTTGCCGAGGCATGAAGCTGATACATGAAAGTGTATTTCTTCGTATTTTTTATTGATATTGCTTTACATGAGCTGTATAACAGCCCATCTTTTATGTGTACATATGTACAGCTTTTATGGTCTATAGAGTAAAGGGGGATGATATGAATAGATCGATAAAGATTGCTCACGCAATTATCAAGCTTGCTACCGATCGCAAGATTTCAATCACTAACCTTAAACTTCAAAAGCTTGCTTATATAGCCCATGGCTACTCTTTAGCTATAAATGGCTCAGCTTTATTAGATGAGCAGCCACAGGCTTGGCGATATGGGCCTGTTGTACGCTCTATTTATCAGTACTTTAAAGCTTATGGTTCGGAGGCTATCCCTTCTTCTCTAAATCATATAAGTGATGATCTTAATGACAAAGAAAACGACCTAATAGGTGCCGTACTAGATACGTACGGTAATTTAGAGGCAACTGAGCTTGTTGACCTAACACACCAGCCAGACACGCCTTGGTATCAAATTTGGCATGAGGATTCAGGAAAAGACCAACTGTTCGCCGCAATTCCTGATAGCCTTATACAGGTACATTTTTTAAAAGCCTACCACAACCCTGAAAGTGTTCGCGGTTTATAAGAAGAGGGACAAATGACTATTAGCATTCGTCCTATTAATACCTCTCAGACTTCGAGTCGACCTTCTCTTAACGAAGAAGAGATGACTAATGAGCTCGACACGGATGTTAGAGCAGACCAGTTAAAGGCTGAAGTAGAGTCCTTAAGAGCCCAAACAGAAGATACAAAGTTATTAACACAAATGAAGCGAGAGTACGCGAGAGGCGTTATGTGCTTTATGTGGCTCTGGGGACTTATTATTACAATATTTATAGCTGGGTACTTCTCGCATATGTTCTCTCTAAATCGTGAGATCCCTAAAGAAGTAATTATAAGTATGTTCACCTGTACTGCAGTGGTTGTTGGCTTAGTAGGATACATCATTAAAGGGCTATTCGGCTCAAAGTAGACAATCTGCTAATTAGAAGAGCCCCAAAAAGTCTCTATCAAAGCCTATCTATTGCCTTACTATAAACTTCACTTCGATCACGTTTGCCGACCGCAAGCACGGTAACAACCACCACATCATCTTCGACTTTATAGACCAGTCGATAGCCAGACTGACGCAGTTTGATCTTATAAAGATTTTCCCCGCCAGATAACTGAGCGGCGGGGACGTGCGGATTTTCGAGCCGCTCTTTTAGCTTTTTCTTAAATTGAGTTTGTAGCGTGGCTCCAAGCTTTGACCACTCTTTCAACGCGCTCTTTTTAAACTCTAGCTTATAAGTCATCGATATCGATCGCTACTGATGGCTCATGTTCACGCTGTTTCACTAATGCCAACAGCTCTAGATCTTCTAAGCGGTCCATTAGCAGCTCATACGTTTCCGCAGGGACACAATAAAAGGCTGGCTCATTACGGTTCAGCACAGCAACGGCCTCCCCATAAGCACTGTTCGCGACTTTCATAGGGTTTGCTTTAAATTCTGTGATACTGGCGGCCACTTCAGCCAAGACTCGAGTTGTCATGATAAGCCCTCTCAATAGGTCTTTAATTAGGTCATTTTAGTGGGGGATTATTTTTTATACAAGAACTAGTTTTAAGCCCGAAGAATCATTCAATTCACGCTGACGCGTCGGTGTTGAGGCACGAAACGAGACATGCGCAAGTGAATTGGATGTTGTGAGGGCAAACCCACTTACTTCAGACTACGCTCCTGCAAATACTGATAAAACGACTCCTCATCCATCGGACGAGCGATAAAGTAGCCCTGCGCTTCATCGCAATGATAGCGGCGCAGTAGCTCTAATGTGGCGAGATCTTCGATACCCTCTGCGATGGTCTTCAGGCCGAGGTTTTGGGCCATTTGTATAATGGTTTTGACGATAACTTCGTCATCTTGGTTCTGATGCATATCTTTGATAAAGGCTTGATCAATCTTGAGTTTATCGACCGCAAAGCGTTTTAAATAGGCCAAGCTTGAGTAACCAGTGCCAAAGTCATCGATCGATAACTGGCACCCCATTTTTTTGAGGTTGTGAACTTTTTCGAGGACGTTGTCGGCATCTTTGATGATAATCGACTCAGTGAGCTCTAACTCAATCATTTTGGCAGAGATCCCTGCTTGCTCTAAAGCATCACGAACGGTTTGCTCGATATCACCCGAGGTAAACTGAACCGCAGACAGGTTCACCGCAATCACGCTGTCAGTCAGGCCCATCCCATGCCAGACTTTGACTTGTCGACAAGCTTCTTCTAGTACCCATTTACCAATGGCAACGATCATGCCCACCTCTTCGGCCACTGGAATAAATTTATTGGGTGGAATTAAGCCGAGCTCTGGGTGACGCCAACGAATCAATGATTCAGCCCCCATTAGCTTACCCGTCTTGAGGTCAATTTGAGGCTGATAGTGCAGCTCAAACTGATTCAGTTCGAGCGCTTTGCTTAACCCCAATTCGATCATCAAGGTTTCATTCGCCGCCTCGTTCATAGCTTTGTCAAAGTAGCGGTAGGTATTACGCCCCGCTGCTTTGGCTTCATACATCGCCATCCCTGAGCGACTTAAGACACTGTCAAAGTCTTCACCGTCTTGAGGATAGACGGCCACCCCCATGGAACAGGATAAGGACAGCTCTTGCTGCTCAACCATAAACGGTTTCATCAACTCACTGTGGACACGGCTAAGTAAAGGCAAGCAGGATTCCGCACTTATCAGGTTGGGTAACAGCAGGTTAAATTCATCGCCCCCTTGGCGCGATACGATGCCCGCTTCGCCCACGCATTGCTGCAGGCGTTTGCCCACTTGCGCTAAAAGCTTATTGGACTCGGTGTAGCCAAACAGATCGTTCACATTTTTAAAGCGATCCAGATCCAGCGACACTACGGCCATCACTTGATGATCCGCTAACTCACTGCTGTAGCGAATAAATTCCTGCTGTAAACGTTTGTGATTAGGCAGCTCCGTCAGTGGATCATGTAAGGCCAAAAACTCGGCTTTTTCTTGGTTCATCATGTGCTCATGCACATCGGAAAAAATCCATACACTACCGGCATCGGGATCATTGGGATTGATGGCATTCCCCGTCAGCTCACACCAAATATAGCTGCCGTCGCGACGGGTCATTTTTACTCGACCAGTAAATTTTTGGCCGTGAGCCAGCTGTCGGTAAGCTTCTTCGCCAAACGCTTGGTAGGCATGCAAGTTCTCATAAAATTTATGGGTCTCGAGGCCATCCACTTGGCCATGCTCATAACCAAGCATCTGCTCAAGTTTGCGATTACAAGACAAAATCGTGCGGTTCTTAATCCAAGCAAGGCCAACCAAGGCGTTCTCAATCAGCGCTTCTTTCTCATTGAGTAAACTCTGTAGACTCTGCTGGTGTTGCTTGCGCTCGGTAATATCACGCCCAACTACGGTGATAAAATGTTGCCCCTCAAAGCTTGCTAGGCGACAGGTCAGCTCAAGCCAAATACCTTGGTCGTTATGCTCGATGTAAAACTCGCTGCTTAAGTCAGCATTGTCGTCATGATGCTTGGTCAGCTGTTTTAAATGATGGACCAATTCTGAGAAAGAAGACTCGGGATCCAGATGCATCACATCACGATGACGACCATTGGTGATGTCCTTGGCTTTGAGAGCAAAGAACTGGCACACGGCTTCGTTCACATCACAAATCTGAAATGGACGTAGCGATAACAAAATGATCCAGTCCGAGGCAAAATCCAGTAGCGCGCGGAAACGCTTGATCTGCTCGGCATTCTCACGCATTTGCGGATAATAGTTTTTACGGACCGAACGCTCACCTAAGCCAATGATTTGCTCAAGGCGCGATTGCGCTTCGTCGGGCTTACATGGCTTCGCCATAAATAACCTTTAAATCCGCCATCGAAGCAATACGAGGATTGGTAACCAGACACGCATCACTGTAAGCATGGGCGGCTAACTCTGGAATATCCGAGCTGTTCACCCCGACCATGGATAAGCGATTAGCGATGCCTAAACGGTTGCGCAAGTCCGTGATCTCTTGCGTCACACGCTTGGTACACTCGGCAATACTCATGCCTCGAGTATCCATGCCCATAGCCGCAGCAATCGCCATATAGCGCTCCCCCCCTGTCGTCATATTGAAACGCAACACATGGTCGAGCAATAACGCATTACAAGCGCCATGGGCAAGGTCCAAATAGCCTCCTAGCGAATGCGCCATGGCATGCACCGCCCCTAAGCTGGCATTAGAAAAAGCCAAGCCCGCTTGCAGCGTGCCTAGTAGCATATTTTCTCGGGCTTCGATTTGATCAGGATGATTCACTGCGATCTCAAGGTTTAACCAAATCAGGCTGATGGCCTTAAGTGCATGAATATCAACGATAGGCGAAGACGCCGTCGACACATACGCTTCGATGGCATGGGTTAAGGCATCCATCCCCGTACAGGCGGTCAATTCTCTGTCTAAGGTGATGGTTGTTTCCGGATCAATCAGTGCTACATCTGGCACCATGGTTTTACTGATAATGGCCGCTTTGTAGCGCTCTTCAGTATTCATAATGATGCAAAATTGGGAAATGTCAGCGGCGGTACCCGCGGTAGTAGGAATGCAAATCAGCGGTGGTCCAGGCAGATCCACTTGGTCGATGCCCTCGAAGCCTAGGATATGGCGACCATTGGTGTAGACAATGCCGATGGCTTTAGCACAGTCAATCACACTACCACCACCAATGGCGATGATCACATCACATTCATGCTCAGCATAGAAGTCCGCACCGGCCATGACTTCATGATCTTTTGGATTAGAGGTCAGCCCAGAAAAGACGACCGACTCGACCCCTATTTCGGTTAGGTCTTCGATCGCATCTTTTACCCAACCTGCCTTAATCACGCCTGCATCACTGACAATTAAGACACGCTTAGCTGCCATGTTTTTCGCGTAGTTTGCCACGCGATGCCGTGCACCCACGCCGAAAATAAACTCTGGAGCGACGAACTTTCTCATTTCGTACAACGCCATTGGACCCCCTAATATTATTGTTATCGTCCTTTAAGAGGTGGAGCTCCTAGTCTTCTAGCATAGCGCAGACGACCGCAAAGTTAATCAGGCCTATTGTTACATTTGGTATATGAGCATTTTTGCAAGAATGCCTCAAATCAAACCACCCAGCGCATTAATCATTTACTGCATCGGGATGAATTAACCGGACTCTATAACCGTCGCTATATCAATGTGCTGTTGGAGTCTCTATTTAACGAAGCAAAACAAAACCAAACGCCGTTTAGTTTGGTCATGCTCGATATCGATCACTTTAAAGCAATCAATGACAATTACGGTCACTCGTTTGGCGATCTGGTGCTCACCAAAGTCGCAGAATGTATTGAGCATGAAGTGCATGAGATAGGCTATGCTGGCCGTTTCGGTGGCGAGGAAATCATGCTGTTGCTGCCTAATCTCACAGCAGACCAAGCCTATACACTTTCAACACAAATCAAAGACTGTGTCGCAGCAATACGCTTACCAGGACAAGCATCCCCCGTCACCATCAGCGGCGGCGTGAGTGATGGTATCAACGCTAGCTATTACGAATTGATTCAACAGGCGGATAAAAAGCTTTACAAAGCCAAAGACAATGGCCGCAATCGTATTGAAAGGTAACCAGCATGCTTGCAACCTTAGGCAAATTTCTTTGCTCCTGCGACGCACAAGACCGCGGCCAGAGTGACCCAGACCATGGTCAGGCTTACGCTTTCCTGCAGTAGCCATGCCGCTAGGATAAAGCCCATAAAAGGTTGAATCAGCTGTAGCTGGCTGACTGCGGCAATCCCGCCTAGGGTGAGTCCGCGATACCAAAAAACAAAACCAAACAGCATGCTAAACAGCGATACATAGCCCAGCCCCAACCAAGCGGGCACACTGACATGACTGAGCGAGCTAGGCCAAGCAATCCATGTCAGAGGCAGCATCACGGGTAAAGACACCACCAATGACCAGCAAATCACCTGCCAGCCACCTAGTGTTTTTGATAACCGGGCGCCTTCGGCATAGCCCATACCGCACGCGACGATTGCAGCCAGCATCAGACCATCGCCTAAGAAGGATATTTGCCCTGCCCCTAACGCGGCGTAACCTCCTACTAACACGGCACCCACAGATGAAAACAGCCAAAATGGCCAGCTTGGGCGTTCTCCGCCCCTAAGCACTGCAAACAGAGCCGTGCAGATGGGTAACAGTCCGACAAAGACAACGCAATGTGCGGCCGTCACATGCTGTAATGCCAACGCGGTTAATAGCGGAAAACCAACCACTACGCCCAGCGCACTCAGTAACAGCGTTGGCACCTGTGCGACACTGGGTCGCGGCTGTTTTAACAGCACGAGAAAGAGCAAACCTAATAGCCCTGCAATCGAGGCTCGCGCAACGGTCAAAAAGGTGGGTTCAAAGCCTTCTAAGGCAATCCGTGTGGCAGGTAAGGAACCGGCAAAGGTGGTGACTCCCACGAATCCACTGAGCCACCCTTGTGTTGTCTGCTGCATATATTTCTCCTGATATGGCATAGGCCTATCAAAGCGAAATAGCGTGTTCAAAACGAGATACAGACCGACACAATTTTAAAAAACTGTTATGGTTATCTTAGCAATACAATTGAACATTAAAGAGAGAACAATGGCTCGATCAGGCACCCTCATTGAAACGGTTATGGACGATATTGAAGCGAAAATTGCCTCACGGGCCTATTTGCCCAATACGCGTTTACCTTCTGTAAGAGCACAGGCCAAGGCTTTACAGGTTTCTATTTCAACAGTGGTTGAAGCTTATGATCGTCTGGTAGCAGAAGGACAGATTGTGTCTCGTCCAGGCGCGGGCTTTTATGTCTCAGGCCCCATCGCACCGCTCAATTTAAACGAGATTGGTCCCAAGCTCGCCCGTGAAGTGGACCCTTTATGGGTATCGAAGGAATCTTTAGACGCCACATCAGAGGCACTGATGCCCGGCTGTGGCTGGCTACCAAGCGAGTGGCTCTATCAAACGGGGATCAAGCGTGCCCTACGCCACTTGGCACGCCAAGACTCATTAAACCTGACCGAGTATGCCTCGCCGAAAGGCTCATTAGCGTTTCGCCAATATCTGCAGCGTCGTTTGCTCGGCCATAATATCGCCGTCAGCACCGAGCAGATTATGCTCACCGAGTCAGGCACCCATGCCATCGACTTGATTGGCCGTTTTCTGCTATCGCCGGGCGATACTGTGTTGGTGGACGATCCTTGTTACTTTAACTTTCATGCTCTCTTCAAAGCACACCGAGTCAACATCGTCGGTATTCCCTATACACCAAATGGCCCTGATCTTAAGAGTTTTGCGGCGGCGATTCAGCAACATAATCCGCGTCTTTATTTAACCAATTCGGCAATGCATAACCCAACTGGCGCGCAGCTCGCTCCGCACGTTGCCCATAAATTGCTACTGCTGGCCCATGCGTCACAGTTGGTGATTGTAGAAGACGATATTTTCGCCGATCTGGAAACGTCACGCGCACCGCGTTTGGCCACTTACGATGGTCTAGCGCAGGTGATCGAGATTGGCAGTTTTTCCAAAACCGTCTCAGCGTCTGTGCGCTGTGGCTACATTGCCGCGAAGTCTGATTGGATCGAGCCGCTAGTCGATTTGAAAATCGCTACGTCGTTTAGCGGTAATCGACTGGATAGCGAAATCGTGCTGCAAACACTGACCGACAGCGGTTACCGCAAACATATGGAAAAGCTACAGCTCTGGCTCGCGAAACAGCGCCAAAGCACCACCGAAAAGTTAGTCACACTGGGGATCACACCTTGGCTACAGCCCAAGGATGGCATGTTCTTATGGTGCCAAGTACCAAACGGCATCAACGCCGCCAAATTGGCTCAAGACTGCTTAACTCAAGGGGTCGTGCTGGCACCAGGGAATGTCTTTAGCCAAGCGCAAAATGCTCAGGATTATCTACGCTTTAACGTTGCCCAATGCACCGATCCCAAAATCTTTGAGGTACTGGCGTGGGCACTAGCGCAACAATAAAAAAGGCCCCTTTCTAGGAGCCTTCTTCAAATCAAATCGCGAGGCAATCAGCCGCTTAGGCTTTCTTCACGAACTGAGATTTCAACATCATGTCGCCAGCGCCGTCAACTTTACAGTCGATGTCGTGGTCGCCATCAACAAAGCGTTTGATGGTAGCTTTGGTACCGACTTTTAGTACTAGAGAAGAGCCTTTTACTTTCAGGTCTTTGATCAAAGTCACCTTGTCGCCTTCCGCTAGTAGGTTGCCGTTCGAGTCTTTCAGAATTAGCGCATCTTCATCAACCACTTCTTCGTTTGGGTTCCACTCGTAAGCGCACTCAGGGCAGATCAGCATAGATTGATCTTCATAAACGAATTCAGAGTTACACTGTGGGCAAGCTGGAAGACTCATACTTCAATAACCTCAATAGACATAGGGAAAATTTGCATCGTATTATAACGCAATGACAATAACATGATAATATTTTTGGCAGGATTAACCTTTTTTAGGCGTCTCTTCCAAGACTTCTTTGGTGAAATCCACCTCGTGATCTTCCAGATAACCACGGATCAACTGGCGCACCACCTGCGATGGCGTTAGGTCCTGTTCGGCACACAGTTTCTCAAACGCCTTCTTTTTACGAGGGTCGAGCAATACAGTAAAACGGGCAGTTTTGCTTTCCATAAGGCATCCTTAGAGCATCAAATTTATTATCATCTGATTATAATGATACATGACTGAAAAGCCTATGCCCGTTTATGCCGTTCGCTCTTTACGGTAACCGCGCTGGACGCACAGATTGGCGCCACTCCAGTGGTGCGCTGAAAACCTGACGATCTTGGCTGCCCTCTTGTTTGCCCTTCTCAAGCAACGTAACAATCGCGTGTGCCATATCTTCGAGTGGTTGGCGAAAGGTGGTCAGCTGGTAGCTAAGCCAGCTGGATTGCGGAATATTATCAAACCCCATCACGCACAGATCCTCGGGGATGCGCAGATTGAATTCTTGGCGTGCAGCGTCCATAAAGCCACAGGCGATCAAGTCAGTGACACACAGTACACCGTCGGGGCGTTTACGTGATGGCAACAGGCGTTTCGCAGTTTCTACCCCTGTGTCGTAACTGGTTGAACCAAAACGATAAATTTCACATGGCAATTGGGCTGCTTGCGCTGCTTCATAGAAGAACTGCTCACGGGCCATTAAACTGGGGGATTGCACCGTTGACGAGATGATCGCTAGGTTTTCACAACCAGCCTGAGTCAAGGCATAGAAGGCGTCTTCCATAGCACTGCGGTAATCAATGGTGATGTGATCGGCCCCCTTAAACTGGCCTTCACGGTTGACCAAAATAATATGCTGACCACTGTCGATACAGGTCTGTACTAAGGACGCTTGCGGCGTTCCGGATAAAACAATGGTTGCCGATGCACGATAGTGCAAAGTTTGTCGCAGTGCAGCTTCCGCACTCGCAGAATCCCCGGAGGTGTTAATCACCATCACCGCGCGCCCCGCTTGCTGCAGTTTCTGGGTAATCGCATCCAACAAGCTGGCTTGATAAGGCGCATCAAGATTGGCCCCGAGCAAACACACCGGACGGCTTTTCTCATTAGATAAGCCACGCGCTAAATGATTGACGTGATAATTCAATGCCTCGGCAGCTTCTAACACACGTCGTCGAGTATCCTCTGAGACACTGGCCCCTGGGGTAAAAGTACGCGACACGGCAGAACGGGACACGCCCGCAAGACGCGCTACCTCAGCAGCGCTGGCAACGATTTTTTCTTTTTTTTCTTTCATAGAGCCTTATCTATCAATCATTCGGCATGAAAACCGGCTTCTCTTAGTAGCTTCTCCATGCTCACTGCGCGCTCCGCGAGCTTGATGAGCTGCGGTTTTGGGGCTTCAAACCATTCATCTGGGTGCAATTGTCGCTTATCGCGAATCATCGCAATGGCATCGTCCAAGGTTGGGTAACGCTCAGGGTATTCCAAATGTAGGAACAGGGCGACGATGGTGACTGAGCGGCTGCGGCCGCCACGACAATTCACTAAAATATTGCCCTTTTCACGTACCTTGTAAGACGCTTTCACTGGCAATACTTGAGACAAGCTTGAACGCATCAAATGATAGCCCGCTAGGATCAGCGCTTCAGGATTACCATCGCCATCAATCATCCCTAATTTATAGTAGCGCACTGGACCAGCGCCATGTTGATTCAAATGGTCTGGTGCCTCTCGTTCTGGATCAGACACTAAATCAATGTCTAAGTTTACCGCGCAGTTAATGACAACTTTGATATTGTGCTCGGCCAGCAATGCCATATCCGCCGCCCCAGTCGAGCCGCCGATATACAGATCAACGCCCCACCCTGGTAAATCACTTTCAATCAGGCTAATAGGCGGACGCGGGTAATGAGGTACTTTTGGTGTATCAGTCATAAAAATCCTAATGTATTACTTAAGTGAGATGGCGACGGCAGTGGAAAAAGCCTTGGCGACTAACGGTGCGGCGGCTAAAACCAGTCCGCCACGACTGATTTCACGGTGATCACAGGGGAACTTACCAATACGACCACCGGCTTCTTCCACTAACAATAAGCCCGCCAAACAGTCCCAAGCGTTCATATGCAACTCGGCGTAACCGTCAGTGCGCCCTTCTGCCACCCAAGCCAATGCCAAAGCGCCCGATGCGCCGCGACGAATATTCGCCCCTAACGACAACACTTGAGTATAGGTGTTGAGGTAATGCTGCTGCGTGGTACGGGTTGACCAGCCTAATTCAAAGGTCGCTTGCGTTGCGCTTGCCGTGGCAGCGGTACGTAGCGCTTGGCCATTTTTCTCGGCGTAGGCGGATTTGCGCGCCAAGTACAGTTCTTCAGAAGCAGGGTTATAAATCCCCCCCAGCAGCGTGACGCCGTTCTCAACAAACGCCATGGCAATGCAGAAGTGCTCAATGCCGCGGGCAAAATTGGCCGTGCCATCAATCGGATCAATCACCCATAAGCGCAGATTCTCAGCGTCACCGCCAGTTTCCTCGCCCAGAAGTCCGTCCTCAGGAAAGTGCTGTTTTAGCGTCTCGCAAATGTAGCTTTCCACCAAGGCATCGGCTTCCGTGAGAAAGTCTTGGTTGCCTTTTAAGGTGTAGTCTCCCGCACGGCGGGAGCGAAAATGTTGCAAGGCTATCTCGCCAGCAGCCAGGATCGTATCTTTTAAAACGGCTTCCCTAGCCTGTAAATCGATTGTATTCAAAGGTGTTTCCTAGCAAAGCCGTGCACTATTTAGCTGCGCACGGCTGGTTTACGGTCAATCATTAGCGTGTGTAGTTCAAGCTCCACAGATCCATCCAGTCTTGGCGGTTTTGCCAATCGGAGTCTGCGCTGCTGGTTTTGTAGACCATCAATTCGTCACGGTACTGTTCAATACCCGAGGCTTCCTCAGCTGGCAGACGCACTTTCAAGTTGGTCGACATTTTGCCGTCAATGGCTTGCAGCTTGATGCCTTCACTGGTCAGCAAGTAATGCATAAACAGCTTGGCTGCATTTGGGCTGTCCGTTCCGGCCGTGATAACGCCCATGGTTGGATAGTTGACGCCAATAAATGGCTGCATACCGTGACAAATGCCCAGTTTCATGCCGTCTTTGTTATCACGAAACTTCGCGGTACTGATCAAGCCGACAAAGCTGTCTTGCACATCTGGCGCCCCCACTGCGGCCGCCGCATCGCCGTCGCTGCGCGTCAGTAGCGGGCCATTTTGCGCGAGACGTTTGATCAACTCTGCGGTGGCAGAGGCTTCATCGGTTGTCAGCGGTTCACCGTACAGTGCTTGATAGGCTTGCGCGATGTCTTGGTCATAGTGGGTGGCCATTTGGTTGAACCAATCCGAATACAATGGCTTGATCAAAGGGTCCTGCATGGCCACTTTGTTTTTCCATTTGGCTTCGGTGAGCTGCCAAATATTGGTGATCGGACACGTCTCATATTGCGCTGTGTTGTAGGTCCAAATATTAGGCGCCAGCACCACGGTCAGTGGATCTTGATAATCGGCGATGATGTCGTTGGTCATATCGCCTGGCACCCAGCTTGTCACATAGCCTTTATCAAACAGCTGAGCTTTTACCGCCGCGGCGTCTTCGATCAGCGCCACATCCGCTTTGACATTGTTGGCTTGCGCTTCGCGGCTAATGATTTCGATGGTGGCAGGTGACTTGGACTTAATCCCCACCGCTTCCACACCGTATTTCTCAGTGAAGTCCTTCGCCTGCTGCACGATCTTGCCCGTGGTGGCGTACACCGTAATCGGCGCCTCTTGCTTGGCGGCGTCGATCAAGGCTTGCAAGTCGAACGCTTCGCTTGCCTGAACCGCGCTTGATAAGCTTGCTGCCGCAACAGACAGTGCCAGTAAGCTGTGTTTCATAGTCATAAACATTTCCTTGGTTAATTAAAGTGAATCAGAGGGCTTACATCAAAGGCGATAACTGGCGCTGCTGAGCGTGGGTTATAGTGTGCTGACTTGCTAACAAGCCATGGTTAGACGGGGCTGACGGAGCCAGCCGTTGTCCTTGGGCGTCGAAAATATGCAGGGCATCGTCCGGCAGCTCACAAAAAACGGTGTCGCCCGCGCGATAACTCGGACGGATTTGCGTCGAGTGATACAAACGCTCCGTGCCATACACCAGTTCCACCACCCAACTGCCGCCAGTGGGCATAATGTTGTCGATGGTCAGTGGCAAGCTATTGGGATGCGCTTCGGTGTGCAGCACCAGCGCTTCTGGGCGGATGCCAAATGTGTGCGCCCGTTCACGATCGTCTAAACGGGCACTGACGTGCTCGACCACGCCTTGCTCAGTTCGAGCACCTTTTAAATCCATCAGATTCATGCGCGGTGTGCCGATAAATTCCGCTACAAAACGATTACTTGGGGTGGCGTAAATGTCATCAGGACTGCCCACTTGCTGCAATTCCCCTTGGCTCATCACGGCAATGGTGGTCGCCAGCGTCATGGCTTCCCATTGATCGTGGCTGACAAAAACGATGGTGGTGCCAAAGGTTTCATGAATACGACGCAGTTCAGCGCGCATTTCCAAACGCAATGCGGCGTCAAGGTTCGAGAGCGGTTCATCTAGCAGCAAAATGCCTGGATTCACCGCCAACATACGCGCCAGCGCCACACGTTGTTGCTGGCCACCCGAGAGCTGAGCAGGATAACGATCGGCGTATTCGGCGATACGCAGCTTTTCCATCACGTCGGCACTGCGCGCTTGGCGCTCAGGCTTCGGCATCTTTTTCAGCTTAAGACCGAACTCCACATTCTGACGTACCGTCATATGCGGCCATAAGGCGTAGTTCTGGAACACCAAACCAATACCGCGTTGCTCCGGCGGCACAAAGCAAGACTCCTGCACCGAATCCACCAAGGTATCATCGATGGCAATCGCACCATTAGTAGAGTGCTCAATCCCCGCGATCATACGAAGAATCGTGGTTTTACCGCAGCCAGATGGTCCCAATAGACACATAAACTCGCCGTCTTTGACAGTCAGATTCATGCCTTTCACCGCTGCGGTCTGCGCGCCTGGATAGGTTTTTTGTAGGTTCTGTAACGTAATGGTTGGCATATTAGCTCTCCAGTCCTTGCGCCAATCCGGTACCGGAAATGCGCTGAATAAACACGGTGCCTAGCCAGGCCACCAAGGCAATCATCAACACCACAGCGTTCGCTGCTTGGTCGTAGTTGTAGTCAATTAAACGAAGGGAATAGGTGGTCAAAACATCGGTGGCTGGGATAGCCAAAATCACGAATAAGCTCACCCCTTTGATGCCTGAAATAAACGGCAGCAGAATACCGGTCGCCAAAGGCGCAGCTTGAATCGGCACCACAATGCGGCTCAAACGGCTAAACCAACCCGCACCGGCGATACGTGCTGCTTCTTCCGGCTCTTTCCCCAGTTGCGTCATGGCCGCGATACCAGAGCGGCTGGCAAACGGCATTTGCTCGGCGATCAAGGCGATAATCAATAGAATCGGTAAACCGTACAGCGCAGGGATGGGGCCGCGAGAGACCGCGAACAACGATAGGAAGGCGGCGGCGAAAGCAATGCCCGGTACTAGGTATGGCATAAAGGTAATCTGACGCAGACATTGGCCGATCCAAGGAATCGAACAACGCAGCACCGCATAGCCCACCAATAAGCCCAAGATACCGGACACAATCGACGCGCCACCGACGATCATCACCGTATTCCACGCCGCATCCCAAAATTCACCGGTCAGCAAGATACCGCTGTGCATTGCCAGCGTATCTAAGTCTTGGCCGATCCAGTAATCGAACGTGAAGTTCTCTAGGTTAAAACGCCCCGGCAGAATCATGATGGTGGATAGGAACAGCGTTAACAGCGGTAGCGCAACACCAATCATGACAAATGACATGGCAAAGCCTGCTGCTGGTACACGGAATTTACCCAGCTCGCGGCGACGATCCATATTGCCTTTCCCGCCGACTGTGACAAAGCGACGGGCTTCTTTCATCATGCGCATATCGATAATCAAGGTCATCATGCCGATCGCCATAATCACCATGGCCACTACCGCGGCAACACCGCTTTGGCGCGAGTCCAAGGCTCGATACAAGCTGGTTGATAGGGTGTCAAACTTGACTGGCAAACCTAAAATGTAGGGAATCGCGAACTCACCCACACAGTCAGCAAAAATCAGCAGGGCCGAGGACAAGATCGCAGGGCGCATCAACGGCAGGATAATTGACATAGCAATGGTACGGCGCGGCGCGCCTAAGATGCGGGCACAGTCTTCAAGTTGACTGTCTAAACGGCGCAAAGCATTGCCCACAATCAGAATCACCAACGGCGTGTAGTGAATCACCAAGATCACCACCATCGGGAAATAACCATAGGCCAACCAATCTGGTGTACTAATCCCCAGCGCTTCCAGCCAACCGGGTTGACCGCCAACGGTACGGTTTTTAAAAATCGTGTTCCACGCTAGAGCAAAGGTCCAAGACGGCAACATAAAAGGCACGATCAAGGCCGTGGCAAACCACTTACGCCCCGCCATATCGGTACGATTAACTAACCAAGCAAGCGCCACCCCAAGCATCACCGAGCATAAAACCGTCATCACTGCCACACTGAGCGTATTTTGCAACGGCTGCCACAGCAGTAGTTCAGACATACGCGAAGTCAGGGTGCGCACCAAATAGTAGGACGTTAGTTCGCCTTCGGCTTGACGGATGCGCGCACTGTCACCGGCTTGCACAACAAATGCATCGACCACGATCGACAGCACAGGAGCCACAATTAGGTAAGCGAAAAACAGCAGTAAAGCAATGCCCAAAGCATTGGCCGGCTCATGTTTCGCGACGATCAGTAAATGACGACAGCGCTTCCATGCACTTGGTTGCATTGCAGCGCTGTCGCGGTTTGTAATAGACACAGATTCAACCTCAATCCTTATGATTGAGATTACAATAGGCTTTGTTTGTTACAGTTGAGTGAAGGATTGCAACTATGTGCAAAATCAAATCGACCACTTGTTGCAGCAAGTGAGGATCGTTTTGAGTAAGCGTCGGCATCGAACAAGAAATGATATATTATAACATTTATAATATTGGCCGAATCGCTCCATCCTTCATCGAGCGCCCAAGAGAGAACTATGAAAGATATCAAAAAGGTATTCCGCAACGTTGAACAAGCCCTGAAAAAGACCAGCTGGTTTGACGAGGGCTGGGAAATCTACAATCGCGGCCCTTACATCCAACTGTACAAAGATACTTGGCACAACCATAACCAAGGTGGCGTGCATTTCGAGACCTATATTGAAGGCCCGCAGATCAAGCAAAAAGCCTTTCCTGTCTGTCTGCACGCGGAAGAAGACTGCCCAGATCAGCAAGGCTTTATGGACCAATTACTGGCCCTAGAAGGCGAACGTATTCAAAGCTGGAAAGACTACAACTTGATCGGCTCAGGCCATAATGTCTGCCAGCGCACCTTACCGCTAAACTTCAAAAATCTAGAGCAGCGCCTAGTGGAAGAATTCAACCGCCTGCGCCAACTGGAATCGAGCATTGATCTCGCCTTAGAGCGCGTGCAATGATCTCCTGCTAAAGCGGTCAAATAACACAAAGCATGTCGGAATATGGATAGCCCGCCCGCGCAAAACGCGACAGACTATTTGTAATAGCAGTACCACTGAACAACGAAGAGACACTATGAACGAGCAAGCCAAAGCCATCCCTACTAACATCATCACTGGATTCCTAGGTGTTGGTAAAACCACGTCGATCAATGGACTGTTAGCGAATAAGCCAGAAGGCGAAATTTGGGCAGTGTTGGTGAATGAATTTGGTCAAGTGGGCATCGACCAAGAGATGATGCCAGACCAAGACGGCTTGCACGTAAAAGAGCTTTCTGGCGGCTGTATCTGCTGTGCCTTAGGCCCCTCTTTGCACAAAACGGTGAAAGGCTTAATCGAGCAAGCCAAGCCGGATCGCTTGATCATCGAGCCGACCGGTATCGGCCACCCAGAAGGCATTATCGACACCCTTATGGGCCCAGCGTTTAAAGACAAGCTCGACCTACGCGCCACCATTTGTTTGCTCGACCCGCGTTCATTGGGCGATGAAAACGTCATTAACAGCGAGACTTTCCACGATCAGCTGAACTTGGCAGACGTAGTGCTGATCAACAAGTGTGATCTGGCTGAGCCAGAACAAGTAGAAGTAGTCGAAGAAAGCCTCGGTAATATGTTCCCACCCAAGCAACACGTGGGCCGCACCACACGCGCCGTCATTGATCCGGCGTTACTGGACTTGGTGCGCAATGGTCAGTTAAAAGCACAATTCCCTGAAGCCCATGCTCATGCCCACACTCATAGTGACGAACACCACGCTCATGATCACAGCCATGAGCATCATCATGACCACGGCCATGATCATCACCATGAGCACGAAGCCGTGGCGGAGCCTGGTAAGCCGATCCGTAAAATCGGTAATGGCAGCGGCCTTTTTAGCTGTGGTTGGATTTTCCACCGCGATGATTGCTTCGACTACTGGGAATTAGAAGAAATCCTCAACGGCCTAGAAGGCATTAGCCGTATCAAAGGCGTGATTCGCATCGGCCATGCTTGGGTGTTCTACAACCGCGTAAACAACGAACATGACTTCGACAAAGTCGCCTACCGCCGTGACTCACGCATCGAAATCATCAGCCCACGTGAGCTAGATTGGCAAGCGCTTGAGCAACAGATGTTGGCGTGTTTGCAGAAGTAACACGCTCAATAGCAGATTTAGGGGTCAGATCCCTTTAACACTGAGTCCAAAGAGTTGCCTGCCCATCTTGATGT